>CAKPOI010000028.1 GCA_934169775.1 uncultured Clostridia bacterium | reverse complement strand
AAGTTCAAAGATTAACATCACTTTTAAAAAACTTTTGTTTTTTAAGTATAAATATTTTATCATATGGAAGGCTTTTATAGAACAAACTAAAAGTACACCTTTTTGAAAAATTTTATTTTGTATTGCTAGGCTAAAAAGTTTTATATTTTTCTTAAATATTATCAAAGTGAACCCCAAATATTAAGCATTTAGTTAATATTTGAGGTTCACTTTTTAACCCTTTTTTATTTTTCTCTAATCTTATTTTTTTATTCAATCAAAAATTATAATTATTTTTTATCTGTTTTATCCATCCAATCTTTGCCATCAACTACTCTTGCAACCATCATTGAAGAAACTGTATCTCCTACAACATTTAGTGCTGTTGCTGGTGCATCAATTATTGTAGCAATCATTGTTAAAATTGGTAAAGCTGCTACTGGATATCCCATCATTGTTATAATTAGCATTTCAGAAATTGTTCCACCACCTATTGGAACAGCTGTAACTAATAAATTTGCTAATAATGCAATTCCTAATACTCCCATTATATCACCAGTTGTTGCTAAACTTGTTCCAAATAGACATACTAAAAACATTATTTTAAATACTGAACCTATAATTGATCCATCTTTGTGAAAGCTTGTTCCTAACGGTATCGTTGTTTCTGCAATATCTTCTGGTACTCCCATTTTTTTACTACATTCAATATTAACTGGTATTGATGCTGCACTAGAACATGTTGCTAATGCTGTTAACGTTGATGGTATTGCATTTTTCCAAAATGCTTTTATTCCCCTTTTTCCTCCTGCTATCCATGCATATATTGTATACATTATAAAATAAAATGCTATAGCTACTATTGTATATACAACAAAAGTTTTCAAATAACCAACTGCAATAGAAGCTCCAAAACTTCCTACAAATGCTGCAAAATAGCAACCTAACCCTATAGGTGCATAATACATTATTATTTTTACTATATTTGCAACTACCTCATTTGCAGATTGTACAAATTCTTTTACTGGTTTTCCTTTTTCTCCTGACATGTTTATTGCAACACCAAATAAAATTGAAAATACTAAAACTGCTATTATATTATCTTTTGAAAGTAATTTTGAAAAATCATTTACTGTTAGTAAATTGACTGTTCTTTCTGCTATTGTAGGCTCATCTTCCGCTTCTTCAGTTACGTCATCTGTTCCTACGTCTTGTTCTAATGCTTGCTTTATTTTTTCTCCATCTTCTGTGTTTACTAGTTTTACAAAATATGTACTTGCAAATCCTACAAATACTGCTATTATAGATGTAACAACAAATGTTGCTATTATTGTTACCATGATTTTTCCTAGTCTTTTAGGTGTTTTCATCTTTGTTATTGATGTTGTGATTGTTAAAAAGATTAAAGGGACTATTATTACCAGTAATAGATTTAAAAATAGGTCTCCTAAGGGTTTTAAAACTGCTGCTTTTTCTTGAAATATGATTCCAATGATTGCGCCAACAATTATTGCAGCTAAAAGTATTATTGTTGACTTGTAATTTGATAAAAATTTTTTCATAATACTACCTCTTTTCTAAAGAAAGGCAACTAGAAATATAATTATATCTCTAGGATTTTTTCCATTATATATTAATTTTATTCTATTTGCAAGTTTTTTATTAATTTTTTTGGTAATGAATTTTGGATATGGAGAAACTACTGACTTGTGGACAGAGCAAAAATCATTAAAAATTTAATGATTTTTGCTCTGTCCACAAGTCATTTTTTTGACTCGGCAACGAAAATATCATGCTTTGACAATCATATTTATATTATGTATAATGTAATAATATAAAAGAAAGGACAATAATATATGAGTACTTCATTATTAAAAAAAGAAAGGTATAAACATCTAAATAGTTACTTAAAAAATAAATTTGGTGAAAGAACTCTAAAAATATGTATTGATGGGAATTTCACCTGTCCTAATCGTGATGGAACTGTTGGAACATCAGGATGTATTTTTTGTAGTGAACGTGGTTCAGGTGATCATATTTTATGCAATCATATACAAAATAGTGTTGATTCTATAAATTCTCAAGTTCATAACTATTTTTCAAGTTATAAAGCTAGTCGTGCAAATAAATTTATTGCATATTTTCAAAACTTTACAAATACATATGATTCTATTGCTAATCTAAAAGCTAAGTATGATGCTGCTTTAATTGATAATAGGATTGTGGGTTTAGCTGTTGCTACACGTCCTGATTGCATTAATGATGATATTGCTAATTTGCTAAAAAGTTATAAAGATAAATATTATGTTTGTGTTGAACTTGGTTTGTAAACCTCAAATAATGTTACTGGTAATTTAATTTGTCGTGGTTATACTTCAAAAGATTTTTCTAATGCTGTTTCAATTTTGAATAAATATAATATTGATGTTGTTGCACATATTATGGTTGGATTACCAAGTGAAACTGAAATTGATGTAAGAAATACTGTTGCTTTTTTAAATAATCATAAAATTCAAGGTATAAAAATTCATTCAACTTATGTTGTTAAAAATACTATTTTGGCTGATTGGTATTATTCTGGCAAATATACGCCAATTTCTTTAGATTTTTATTTAAATAATTTAGCATATATTATTACTCATATTTCTCCTGATGTTGTTATTCATCGTATTTCTGGTGATGCTCCTAAAGATTTGCTTGTTGTTCCAGAATGGAATTTGCACAAAAAATGGGTTTTAAATGGGTTTGATAAATTGATGGCTGAACGTGACTTATATCAAGGTTTATTTTTTGAAAAATGTGAATAAAAATTTTTTAAGATAACTTATGTGTTTGGTAAATTAATTTTATATGGTGATCATATCATAATTATTCATAAAACTTATCGATTTTTGTTGCTTTTTTATGTAAATCATGTTATAATTTGTTTGTAACTTTTTTATTTTTCCTCGCTTTTTCAGGAGGATTTTTACATTATACACTATTGTGGAGGATAAAAAAATGATAGAAAATGTTGTAGTAACTAAAAAAAGTGGTCAATTTTTTGTTGAGTTTATCGATGGAGATGTTTTATCTTGCCCTGTTAAAGATATTGTAGAATTGCAAGATATTATATTTAATAAAACACATACTCCTGTTGATGCAGAAGATATAGCTCCTATTTTTATTAGGATTCGATATAAGGCAACTGTTTTAAATCGTCCTAATATTAGAGCAACATTTAAGAAAAGTATTATCTATTCTGCTTTACCAGAAATTTTAGTTCAATATGATTTTGATTTTGAAAGAATTCTGGAAATTGTCGAGTTACTTAACACTCAAGATTTGATGAAGTTTCTAATGTTTGAATGCTCTGTTGAAGAATTGCTTTAGTTAGTCAATCTACCACAAAAATAGGGAGCTTATTTAAAGTTCCCTCTATTATTATTTTTTGTTAATCTTAAATTGATATAATATTCATATTTATTATTATTTTTTATCAGATTTTAATTCATCTATTTTGCCTTTTATATCTTCTTTTTGCTCTTCTATTTGTTCTTTGATTTTTCTAGTTTTCTCTTTAATTTTTACTTTTACGGCTTGAATTTTTGGATAAGCCTTTATTAATCTTCTATGCAAAGCAGATTTTTTTTGTAGTATTTCTCTGACTTTTTTAGTGATTTCCTCTGTATTGTCCATTTTTTCTCCAAGTTGTTTTGTTGTTGTTTTTATACTGTTATTAATAATTCCTGATACTATGTTGTCTGTTAAAAATATTGCTAATATTGTCCAGAATATAATGCTTAGCCACATTGGAGTTAATTTTCCTAGCTGTCCTATTAAAAATGGGTTTGATATATACATTATAAACATTCCTAAGATTCCAAATGCTATTAAATTGCTAAGACAAATTCTTCCGTTTATATTAAATTTTTTACTGCTGTAATCCCACCATCTTGCATGATATATTTTTTCCATAAAGTAGCTTGTTAAATATTCTAATATTCCACATACAACTACTGCCATTACAAATAATACTACTGGATCTTGTGTATATTTATTTAATAAAAATGTTATTAATAATGCTCCTACTCCATATATTGGACAATATGGTCCTATTAAAAATCCTCTATCTATAAACTTTTTGTACTGTATTAGTTTGCATGTAACTTCCATGCACCATCCTATTACTGCATATATTATAAATAGCAAAAAATATATTTTTATATCTATTCCATATATTTGCAATTTTTTTCCTCCCTTCTTTTGCTTTCGTTCTTTTGGCTATATTATATGTGATTTTTTATAGCTTTGTCAAGGCTAAAATAAGCCTTTATTATATCATCGTATTGTTATTTTTGTATTATGCGAAATTCGGAAAATTTTCATATAATATTAAAAAGACTACCTATTAGATAGCCTTTTTTACACATTTTATTGGTTTTGATTTTTATACTTGTTCTTATAATAATACATTTCTTTATCAGCTTCTTGTATTACAACATCTATTCCACGTTCTTCCTTATTTAATGGATTGTACACTGATATGCCATATGATATATTTATTTCCTTTGGCAGCTTTTCTTTCAACTTTTCAACATTTTCTATTATGTAATCATTTTCTATATATTTTTCTATGATTACTTCTTCTGCCACTTTTTTTACAAATTCTTCTGTGATTTCTTTGGCATTTTCTATGTTCTTTTCCATTATTACTACGAATTCATCACCTCCCATACGGTATGACATGCCATATTTTTGATAATGATTTTTCATAATTTTGGCAACTTCAATTAGTATCTTGTCTCCACACATGTGTCCACAGTTATCATTTATTTTTTTGAAGTCGTTTATATCATAGATTACAATTGCACAGTCCTCATCTTCTATATCTTTTTTACAATTACTAAAAGCTTTTTGATTTAATAGACTCGTTAAGCCATCTATGTTTTGTATTAACTCATAGTAATAAATATATATAAAAGTTGCTGACATAGCTATTGCTAGCCACAAAATTTGAATTTCTGGATTAAATATTTGTAAGGTTACAAATACTACTATAAACAGCATTATACTTACTAGTTCTTTTTCATTCTTGTTTTGATAGTATTTGCAGAATGCAAATGCGTTTACAAACATATATGCTGTTCCTATAATAAAATTTATATTATACACAATATACAATAATCCGTAAAATTCATTGAATTTGTACATTAGAAAAGCCAGAACTAGTATTATTTCATAAATGTATAAATATGTTCTTAAAAATTTGAAAATGCTTTTACTTTTTTTGCTTTTTGGTCTTTTTTCAAATACTGCTTTACTAATATAAAATGGCATCATTGGTACAATACAAAACTTAATTACTTTTGTAAGAGTAATTAGAGAATGTATGTTGTTTTGCTCTCCTAGCATTTCCTTTTCTAAAGTATCACCTATAAACTCGCATAATATTGCTACTATTGCAAAGATGAATGCTAGCTTTAGCTGGTTCCGAGCTCCTTTACTAAAATTTTTATTTGAAGATACTATTACAAGTAACATTGCAAAAATTGATATTGATAATATTGTTATCATTGTATAATAATTCATTATCATTATTATTCCTCCTGTTTTTTCTTTTATTTTAAATGTCGTCTAATCAATTTTTCCAAATAAAATGTGTGTTGTTTGCTTATATCTAAGCAAATTTTATGGTAACTTTTTTCATTATATCATTTATGTTGACAGAATTCAATAGTTTTTTTTGGTATTTTTTTCCATTAATTTTATTTTGTTACAATTCAGGTAGTCTAAATATCAAATAGGAGATAAGTTCTGAAATCTTATCTCCTTTATATAACTTGTAAATCACCATTAAAACCTGTAACTTTATTTTTTTTTCTAAATCTATTGACAAAGTTTGTTTTTAGTCTTATAATAATAATTGTACATCGCGGGGTGGAGCAGTTGGCAGCTCGTCGGGCTCATAACCCGAAGGTCGTAAGTTCGAGTCTTACCCCCGCAACCAAAATTAAGGCATTTACGTTTTATTTGTAAATGCCATTTTTTTATATTCTAGGAAAGTTCTCCGAACTTCCTAGAATATAAAAAAATGATGTACAGAAATTTGCTTCGCAAATTTCGCACACGAACAAAAACGCGGACTTTAAAATGTTCTAATAAGTGCTAATGTTATTAATGTCCGCTTTTGTTCTTTTACTACAATCTTGTTTTTTATTTCATCATATTTGCTTTCTCCTATTCCATTAACATTTTTAATTTCCTCTATTGATTTAAAATTTCCATTTTCCTTTCTGTATTGAATGATCTTATTAGCAGTAGATGGTCCTATGCCTGATAAAGTTTCTAATTCTTCTTGTGTGGCCTTGTTAATATTAATTTTTTGTTCTTTCTTTGTTTGAGTACTATTTATAATATTTTCATTATTTGATATATTTTCATTTTCTAATCCACTGTTTGTTGTGATATATTCATTATTTTGAATATTGTTTTTTAGATTTTCCTGTGTTTCCTTTTGGGTCGGGATTTTTATTTTTGTTCCATCTTCTAATTTATACGCTAAATTTATGTTTTCTGTATTAGCTTCTTCTTTTAATCCTTCTGCTTGTTCTATAGCATCTGATATTCTACTACCTTCTTCTAGTTCATATACTCCTTCTTTTTTTACCGCTCCTGTTATATATATAATTATTTTTTCTGTGTTTTCTTCCATTTTATTTTCTAGTACTGTTGTATTTTTTTCTTCTATTTCATTTGTTTCGTATTCATATGGTATTATTTCATTTCTATTTATATTTGGTGTCTCCTTTCCATATACATAGTATATTATTGCACCTAAAAGTATTGCACTTATTGTTATTACTATTATTTTTTGTTTTTTATTTAATTCTTTCATTTTTATCATCCTTTCCTATTTTTTATTAATTATTTTTGCTATTTCCCTGAATCATTATTTATTTTTATTTATGTTTTGTTCTGTCGCTTTAATCATTTTTTGTTTTTGTTAATGATTTTTGCTCCGTCCCTGAATCATTTTTAGTCCGGACCCAAAAACATTAATTAAAAACACCTTGAAAAATTTGTTAAAATGATATATATTATATAAAAATGTTTTTTAAAGGAGTTTTATTGTGAATTTTAAAAGAGTTAATTCTACATTGCTATTATTTATTTTTTTTGTGTTTTATTTTTTTGTGCCTTGTTTGGCTAATACGAATAGACCTTCTATTGTTTCAGGTTCTGCTGTTTTGATTGAAAATTCTACTTCTAAAGTTTTGTTTGAAAAAGATATGAATAATAAAATGGAACCTGCTAGTATTACAAAAATTATGACTGCTATTTTGACTATTGAAAATTGTAATTTGAATGATGTTGTTTCAGTTCCTTATGAGGCTATTTCTAATATTCCTTCTGGATATAGTATTGTTCCTTTGCAAACAGATGAGCAAATTACTGTTGATCAATTACTTAGAGTTCTTATGGTTCATTCTGCTAATGATGCTGCTAATGTTTTGGCTTATCATCTTGATGGTTCTATTTCTGCTTTTGCAGAAAGAATGAATGCTAAGTTAAGTGCTTTGGGGTTAAAAGATTCTCATTTTACTAATCCTAGTGGTCAACATGACGAAAATCATTATTCTACTGCTCATGATATTGCGTTATTATTACAGTATTGTATGAAAAATTCAACTTTTAAAACTTATGCTAGTTTAAAGTCTTGTCATCTTTCTGCTACTAATAAATCTGGAGAACGTGATTTTGAAAATACTAATCCTATGTTACAGCCAAATAGTTCTTATTATTACAAACCTTTAGTTACGACTAAAACTGGATTTACATCTCAAGCTATGTTTTGTTTGGCATCTTTTGCTAGTTATAATGATTTAAATTTAATTTGCGTTGTTTTACATTCAGATACTTCAGATATTCGTTTTAATGAGACAAAAAGTTTATTTGAATATGGTTTTAAGAATTTTTCTTTTAAAAATATTGCTAATAAAGGTGATGTTGTTACAGAGATTTCTATACCTAATGCTACAGAAGATACTAAAACTTTAAAATTAGTTTTAGCTGATAGTGTTTCTTCTTTAATAGATTCTTCTATGTCAGCTGATGATTTTTCTCCTCAAATTACTTTAAAGGATATTCCTTCTGCTCCTATTGCTCAAGGAAAAGTTTTAGGTACTGCTACTTATTTTGTTGATGATAAGTCTTATGTAGTTAATTTAGTTGCTGATAATGATGTGCAACTTTCAACTTCTCGTACTTATTATTTACAAATTTGCTTATTAATACTTGTAGTTGTGGTTTTATTTATTCTTTTATTTTTCTGGAAAACTGATAAGAAAAATGTTAATTCTGATTAATTGGTTGTTAGGTTAATAGATTTTGAATTTTGTTAAATCGAAAAAATTTTAATTTTGAAAAAAGAAAAGTTTTCATATGCCCTATCTTGCTCTAGATAGGGCATAATTTTATAATTTTTATATATTTGTCCGAATTACTTGTCTGTGATTTTATGTTTTTTATTGATTGAAGTCTTTTCCTATTACTATTGTTACATGTACTTTACTACTAGTGTTTTTATTATTTGATATGCTTCCTGTTCCTAATACATTTTTTATTTCTTTTACTGTATCTGAGTCTAATTCTTTTTTATTTGTTATTATTGTTTTTGATATTGATGCTGATTTTCCTGTTTTTGTAACATTATATCCATTTTCTTTTAATAGTTCTACTGCTTTTTCTAGTTTTTCTGTATCTCCGCTTCCGTTTAATACTTCTAGTTTAATATCTGATTTATCTAATTTTGCTGTTGATGTTGTACTTGATGATGTATTTGTAGTACTATTTGTTTTTGATGTATTAGTTGTGTTGTTTAGGCTTGTGTTTGTTGTTGTATTTACATTGCTTATGTTATTTTCTGTTTTTCCTTCTGTTGTTGTATTTTCTTCTGTATAGAATAGTTTTTGTATTAATTTTTCTGTTTCATCTTCATCTGCTTCAAAGAACCACCATTGTTGTTTTGCTTTTTCTGGTAACTCTTTATTTATTCCTGGTATTGTTTCTGTTTCTAGATTTTCTGTACTAAATTCTACTGCATATGGTATATAGTCTTTTATATATGAAAAGTCTATGTTTGTTTCTAAGTATTTATTTGCTATATCTAATATTTGTCCTATTTTAAAAATGTTTCCTGGTTTTAGTGTTTGTTGCATTACTGCCATCATGAATTCTCTTTGTGTTCTCATTCTTCCTGTATCATTATCTCCATATTCTTCTGGATATGATGTTCCATTATTGTTTTTTCTAAAACGTAGTAATTGTTCTGCTTTATCTCCATTAATTTTTTGTTCTCCTGCTTTTAAGTTTATGTGTAAGTTTTGTGTTGGATCATCATATTTCATGTTTATTGGAACATTAAAGTCTACTTCTCCTATTGCATCTACTAGTTTTATTAGTGCTTCTGTTTTTACTACTGCATAATATTTTATATCTAATCCTGTTAGCTTGTTTACAGCTTCTAATGTTTTTTCTGCTCCTCCATAACTGTATAAACTATTTATTTTGTCTGATGGCGTTGCTTTTGCTTTGTTTTTTCCTATATATGTGTCTCTTGGTATTGATAGTAGGTTTGCTGTTTGATTTTTTGGATTGTATGATGCTACCATTATTGTGTCTGTAGGTGATATATCTCCTAAATCTGTGCTTACTCCTAATATTAAAATTTTTAGTTCTGGTAGATTTTTCTTTGTTTCTTCATCATGTCCTACTACTGTTGCTAACATTCCTGATACCCCTCCACCATTTTTCTTTGTCTTATATGCAAACCAGCCTCCTATTATTATTAATATTGCTAGTATTATTATTAATATTTTTTTCCATAATTTCATTTTTTTCTTTTCTATTTTTCCATGTTTTTTTTCTTTATTTTTTTTCACGTTTTCTGCCTCCTTATTTATGTATTAGTATAGCAAATTTGTCCTAAAAAGGCAATATATATTTTTGATTTTAAATAAATAAAAATTAATATATGTATATGGTTTTATAATTTTCTCGGTTCAATACACAAACTAAAAATTTCTAAAATAAGTTAATGGCACCCTTCCACTTAGTCCTCGCTTCGCTCGACGTGAACTCTTTCCATTAACTTATTTAAGAAATTCTAAGATTGTTCCAATCACATTCGAAAATTATTTTACCATATACATATATTAATTTTATTTTACTAATAATTCAATTATATTTTTGTTATACATTTCTTTTGTTATAAATGATTTTTGTATTTCTGAATTCACTTTATTTTGTGGATTGATTTGTCCTATAAAGCTTACAATTAGTAATGCTACATATATTATTAGTAAGCCTCTTATTGCTCCATATATTAGTCCCCCTGTTTTGTTAAACTGATCTAATATTGGAAGTTTTGCTATTAGATTTGCAAGAGCTGTTACAAATCTTAATGCTATTTTTGCTATTATGTATAATGCTATCATTACTACTGCTCTTATTGCATTATATGATAATTCTTGTGCTACTTCTGGTGCTATTTGTTCTGCTATTTCATTTGTTTTTGATTTTTCTATTATTTGTTGTTCTATGTTTTCGTCTATATTTGTTGTGTTTATTACTATGTTTGTTATTGGTCTATATAAAACTAGTGCTATAACTATTGCTATAATTCCTGCACATAGTCCTATTCCTAATTCTACTAGTCCTTTTTTGTATCCTAAAAATATTGATACTGCTAATATTGCTATTATAATAATATCTACTATCATTTATTTTTTTGTATGATATCTTTGTATATCATACTCTCCCTTCTTTTTATATTTTATAAATTTATTATTTCTATTTTGTCTCTATATATAATTCCTGCCATATTGCTTGATAATGTGATATTTGTAATTTCTTGTGCTGCTTTGTATCTTTTTACTAGCCAGCCTCCTGTGTTTATAAATTCTATTTCTGTTCCTAAATTTAATGCTATTATATTTTCTGATGTGTAAATTTCTTTTGTTACTGCCTTTGCTGTATATATTGATGTGTTTTTGTTTTCTGTATTGATTATTGTTACTACTGAATCTGCTGAAAATAAATCTGATGTTTTTTCTTCTATTTCTGCTACATAATTTGATAACTCTATAGTTTGAAAGGTTGTTTTTTTATTATCATTATTAAATAATTCTTCTTTGCTACCATCTAGCGAAAATTCTACAATTTTGTTTTTTGACATGCATATTAATTTTTCCTTGTCTTGATATTTTATATTTGTTATTAATTCACTATCGTCAAATTCATATGTTGCTACTTTTGAATTTTGTGCATCTGTTTTTGCTTTTTCTACAGAAAATACTTCTATTTGAGATTTTACATTGATTCCTGATGCGTCTATTTCTGTTATTGCTAGATATTTATTATCACTTGAAATTGCTATATCTGATACTCTCATTGTTGATAAAAATTTATTAAATAGTGGTTCTCCTTTTTCATCATATACTGAAATTACTGTTTTGTAACTTGTATCAACTAATGTTAGTGCTACATATCCATTTTTACTTATATGTACTTGTGATATATTTCCTTCTACTGTTTTTTCCCATGCTATTTCTTTATCTGTTATATAATATATCTTTTTTCCTTTTTTTTCAGCTATTGCTAAATATCTGTTACTTGATGCAAATATTGGATTTGATATTTCTATTTGCAGGCTTTTTTCTTCTTTTGCTGTACTTCCATATATTTTAAATTCATTTCTGCTTAATACTCCTATGTATTGGTTATATGCATATACTTGTGGATTTTCTTCTTCTTTTATACTTATTGTTGCCAATCTATCTTGATTTACTTCTTTTCTTAGTATTTGTGTATCAAACCATTCTCTAAAATTTTCATTCTTTCTATATATTATCATTATTGTTATTGCTGCTATTATTGCTACTGCTATTGTTATACTTATTGCTATCCTTTTTTTATTTATTTTTTTGGTTTCTGGCTCTTTCCAAAAATCTTTCAATTTTTTTCTTCCTTCCTTATTTATTTTCTTTTTATGTTTTTATTTTACTATAAAATGTTTAAAATATCAATGTTTTTTCTTTAAGAAATTCTAAGGTTTTTTGGTAAGTTTATATATTTTTTTATCATTTATGCTAATAAATATTATTTGTAAAATTCCTATATATCCAAATATTGGATACAAAAGTTGTATTAATGCTGAAAATCCTATTTGAGAAATTGGGATCGAACTTATACATATTAAGTATAAAATAATTTTTTTGTTTTTATCTATTTTTACGTTTTGAATTAAACCTGCTATCAATGAAATTGCTGTTGTCAATATTGATGTTAATATTACTATCCCATATATTATTTTTAGATTTGGTAGTTGTGTACTTATGACATATGATACAGGCATTTCTAGTCTTTTTATATTTACATCAATTTTTAGCATTGATATAAATATAGATATTGCTAATAAAAATATTGTAATTGCTATAATTACTGATGTTTTTGATATTTCATTTTTATTAATTATTTTGTTTACACTTATTAATATTGGTATTAGAAGTATACTATTGTAGCTTGCATATATTACTCCACTTACTAGCCAGCTACTACCTTTTATAGTTTCCATTTCGTTTATTTTATTTACTATGTTTGTTGAACTTAATGTATATACTCCTATGATTATTATAAATAATATTAGAATTGGTACAATTGCTTCACTTACTTTTACTATCCCTTTGGTTTCTTTTGACATTATTATTATACATATTATTGCTAATATGGAGCTTCCTATTATTTGTGGTATTTCTATTGTTTCTGCTAAATATCCTCCAAATCCTGCTATCATTATATAAAATGTTATTAGAATAAATATATTAACGATTGTATTTATAATTTCTAGTATTTTTTTCTTTCTTAATTTTTCTGGAATTATGTTTGTTAGAAATTCCTTATATGTTGTAATTTTATTTTTCTTTATTATAATTATTGTTTTATATATTATTATTCCTAATAATATACTTGATGCAAGTATTCCTAGTATTCCCTTTTCTCCATACGAAAAAAAGAACAAGTAAATTTCTTGTCCTGATGCAAATCCTGCTCCTATTAATGCTCCTATTATTACAAGTGATATTTTTATACAGTTTTTCATGAATTCCTCCTTTTTAATGAAATCCTAAAAAAGACCCCACTAAATTATATGAGGTCTTTTGCTAATAAATTCATGTACAATACTGCTATGAACTTTGTTTTATTTTTTTCTTCTTCTAATTGTCCATATAACTATTCCTGCTATTATTATTACAGCTGGTACTGCAAATATTATTGCTAATATTATTCTATTTTCTTTTTCTGTTGCTGTATATGTTACTGTTCCTGTACTCTTTCTTGCTGTGATATCTTCTTCTCTGTTTACTAAATATGATATTGAGTTTAATGCTAAATCTTTATTTTGTCTATATTGTATAACTGGTGTTTGTGTGCTTGATGTTAGTGGCATATCTGATATAAAATAATTTTCTCCATATATAATTAGTTTTGATGTTTTTGCTTTTTCTCCTGTTTCTTCATTTGCTTCTGATAAAGTTTTTGTCATCATTGCTCCTACTGTAAAAGAACCTACTTGGTCATCTGACTCTGCTGCATCTTGGCTGTTTGAGAAGTTTGTTCTAAAATAACTTTTTGTACTTGTTGTTAATAATGCTGTTTTTTCAACATTTAATTCTGTTAATTTATCTGATTCCATTGTGTTTATTTTTGTTGCATTTATAAATATTACCCCTTCTGCATTTACTAATTTTTGTGTTACTTCTGTGCTTTGTATATCTGGTAATATTAAATCTGGTTCTTCTGCTAGCATTTTACTTGTGTCTGCTTCTCTGATTATTCCTAAGCTAAATGGATTTACTCCATACATTGCTAATATTTTATTTACATTTGGCATATCTGTATTTTGTGCTGTGGCTGCTTGGAACCATAATATATTTTTTCCTGAATTTATATAATCAATTATTGCATTTGTTGCTATTTCATCAAAGTCTTGTGATGGCATTGTTATTACTAATGTATCACAATCATCTGGTATTTTTCCTGTTGTTAATACATCAACTGTTTCTACATCATATATTTCGTTTTGTAAATATGCATTAAAATATTGTAATCCACTACTTAATGATATTTTTGAATATCCTGATAAGAAATATACTTTTGGTATATAGTCTGTTGATACTGTTTGAATTGCTGCTGTTAATTTTTCTTCTGCTATACTTATGCTTTCATATGTTGTTGTGTCATATGTCACTAAATCTTGTGTTGATAATATTTTGTAATTTTTTCCACATTCAGCTATTATTACTGCAGTTCCACTTTCTATTCCGTATTTTTGTACTAAATCTGGTCTATCATTTGCTTTTACTGCTTCTACTTTTATGTGTTCATTTACTTTTCCATATTGTTTTGCTAAATCTAATGTTGAATCATCATCACTATATTCTACAAAATATAAGTTGATGTCTTTTTGGATATCTTTTACTTTGTCTTTACTTGCTTGTGTTAAAGTAAATAATTTTTCTTTGCTGAAATCTAATGGTGTTATTTCTGTTTTTTGCATTCCTATGTTTATTCCAAAGAATATTGCTAATATTATTAATACTAGTATCAAAGTTTTTGTTCCATTTATTAACCATTTTTTCTTTATTATTTCTATAAGTTTGTTTGGCTTTTTATCTTTGTTCTTTTTTTCTTTATTTTTCTTTTCTTTTACTGGTTTGTTATCTTTTTGTTTTTTTGTTTTATTTTTTTCTACTGATTTATTATTTTTTTGATTGTCATTTTGTTCTTTTATTTTTTTATCTTTTTTTTCTTTTTGCTCTTTATTTTCCAAAACTTTTCCCTCCTTATTTTACGCTTTTTCTTCTTTGCATTAATGTTATTGTTAATATTATACTTGTTATTGCTGATGTTACAAATGTTATTGTATCTGCTATATCTATTTCACCTTGTGTGTATTTATATAACATATTTACAAATGATAATCCACTTAAATTTGTGTTAAAGTCTGGTAATACCCATGTTATTATAAAAAATGCTATTGATATTATTGCTGCTATTATTTGGTTTTCTGTTATGCTTGATGCTAGTATTCCAAATGCTATGTATGTCATGCAAAATAGTAAAAATCCAAACATTGTTACTAAAGCTGTTTGTACATGTGGTGCTCCAAAATGACTTGTTATTGCAAAATACATAAAGCTGATTAATTCTGTTATTATTACTACTACTGCTGCTGCTATGAATTTTCCTAATACTATTTTTGTTATGCTAAGTGGTGATGTTAATAGTAATTGCTCTGTTCCTGATTTTCTTTCTTCTGAAAATGAGCGCATTGTTAATAGTGGTATTATTATTGCTAGTACTATTATTGTTGGTAATGAATAATATATACGTTCTAAGTTTACACTTCCTGCTCCTATAACACTAAAATAAAATGATATACTTAGTGCTACTAGAAACATTCCTATAAATATATATCCTATTGGTGTTGTGAAATATGATTTTAACTCTTTTTTTATGACTGCCCACATGGCTTAGTTACCTCCTTCTATTAGTTTCATAAATGCATCTTCTAGTGTTGTGTCTGCCTTTTTCATTTCAAATATTGTTATATTTTCTTTTGCTAATTCTTGGAATAATATTTTTCTTAAATCTATATCTTTTTCTGATTCTATTAAATATTCTTTTGTCTTATCTTTATGTTCTTTTACTAGCTCTATTTTGCTGATTTCTTTGATATTTTTTGTAACTTCTTCCATTCTGTTTTCTAAATCTTCTACTGTTACATATATATCATTTTTGCTTGCAACTTTGTTTTCTAGATTTTCTGGTGTATCAACTGCTACTATTTTTCCTTTATTTATTATTATTACTTTTTGGCATATTTGACTTACTTCTGATAATATGTGTGAGCTTAATATTATTGTATGTGTTTTTCCTAATTCTTTTATTAGATTTCTTATTTCTGTTATTTGTTTTGGATCAAGTCCTACTGTTGGTTCATCTAATATTAGTATTTTTGGCTCTCCTACTAATGCTCCTGCCATACTTACTCTTTGTTTATATCCTCTTGATAGATTTCTTGTTAATTTTTTTTCTACATCTTTTAGTCCTGTTTCTTCTATTATTTTTTCTACTTTTTCTTTTCTTGTTTTTCTATCTACTTTTTTGATTTCTGCCATATATGTTACAAATTCTTTTACTGTCATATCTGTATATAGTGGCACTCCTTCTGGCATATATCCTATTTCTTTTTTGGCTTTTTTTGGTTTTTTACTTATGTCATATCCGTCTATTACAATTGTTCCTTCTGTTGGTTCTATGTATCCTGTTATCATGTTCATTGTTGTACTTTTTCCTGCTCCATTTGGTCCTAATAGCCCTATGATTTCTCCGTCATTTATTGTGAAGCTGATTTTGTCTACGGCTACAACTTTTCCGTATTTTTTTGTTACATTTTTAACCTCTATCACGGTTATTTCCTCCTTATCTTAGTTTTTCTTGTTTTCCTTATTTCCCTAGTATAATATCATTTTATGCTCTGCTTGTAAAGCATTTCACGAAAAATTCACATTTCTTGATTTTGTGACTTCATATCATAAAAAAAGATGTAAAATTTTTTGACAATTACATCTTTTTTTACTTATTATACAATTTGCATTTTTACTTCTTTTCCTTTGAATGCAAATACCATTTTTGTTATGTTTGTATATCCCTTTTCTTGTAAATCTTCTTCGTATTTTCTTTCTTCTATTTGTTTCTTTGCATTTTCTATTGTGTCTTCTATTGTCTTTTCTTCTTTATTTTCTAATACTTTGAACTCCATTATAAAACTGTTTCCGTTTTTGTCTTTTGGTTCTAGCATTATATCATATCTGCCATATCCTGATTCTCTATTTGATTTTACATAGTAACTGTCTTTTAGTCCTACTAACATTCCTAGTACAAATGCATGATAAAAGTTTTCTGCTGTGTTTTCTCCTACATCCATATAACTAAACATTTGAGTTACCAATACTTTAAATTTCTTCTCAAACTCATCTAATTTTAGTGTTACTAAATCTTTTAGTATTGTATTTAAATTATTTCCTATTACTTTATCATTAAACCATTCTCTTACTATTGTTTGAAATAAAAATTTTATTTCATAATTTGGTATTTTTACTTTATACATTCCTGTTGCTAAGTCTACTACTTCTGTTACTTTTAAATATCCTGTTCCTAATAATAGTCCCCAGATGTTTTCTTCGTTTTGCTCTATGCCTACTATTACTGTGTCTAAGTTTATTGGGACTTCTATTTCTTCATCTCGTAATAATTGCTCTATTTTTTCTTTTACTGTTACACTATTTTTTAGTATTAATTTTATTAAGTCATTTGAACTTGTGTTTACCCAGTATGGCATTAATTTTCTGTCTGTTAAATAGTTTAATATACTCCATGGATTATATATTCCTTCTGTATTTCCTATTGTATATCCATCATACCATTTTTTTATTTCTTCTTTTTCATCTTGTACTTCAAAATCTTGTATAATCTTGTCCATTTCTTTTTCTGTTATTCCAAAGTCATCACTAAATTCATCATCTAATACTGTATATACTTTAAAATTGTTTGCTCCACTAAATATGCTTTCTTTGGCTACTCTTGATACTCCTGTTAATATTGTTTTTTCTAAATATTGGTTATCTTTGAATGTTGTTCCATAAAACATTTTATAAAATGCTATTCCTTTTTCGTAATAACTGTTTGTATATGCTGCTTGTAATGGTACATCATATTCGTCTAGGAATAACATTACTGGCTTATTGTAATAATTTGATAGTATTTTTGATAATATTTTTACACTGTTTATCAGATCTACTTCGTTTGCTTCTGCTGCTAATATTTTGTTAAACAAATTTCTTTCTCCTGGTGCCATTTCTGCTTTTTCTAATAAGTATCTATTTTCGTAATATAATTCCATCATTATTGTTTTTAGTTGCATTATCATCATTTCATAACTTATTAGCCCTGCATCTTTTAGTGTTAAGTATATGCATGGATAATATCCTAATTTTGATGTGTATTTTTCGTCTTGCTCCATTATTTTTAGACCTTCAAATAGTTCTTTACTGTCTTTTTTAGTACAGTCAAAATAGTATTTTAACATACTCATATTTAGTGTTTTTCCGAATCTTCTTGGTCTTGTTATTAATACTACTGCTGCTTTATTGTCTATTATGTCTTTTATATACATTGTTTTGTCTATATAATAATTTTTTCTTATTCTTAATGCTTTAAAATCACTTTGTCCTATTCCTATTCCATACATATTTTTCACACTCCCTACTTTTGATGTTTATATTGTACTATATTTTTGGACAATTGACAATATTTTTGTTTCGACATTTTTCGAGTTTACAAATGATAATGCTCAGTTTAAGACCAATATCAATAAGTTTCAGAAAAAATTAATAATTTCTTAAAACGTTTTAAAAATTTCTAATTTTTTTGACATTTTTTATTGACAGCTGTACTTTTTTGTGCTATTATAAATATTGTTCAGGTTATGGGTCAATAGCTCAGTTGGATAGAGCACACGCCTTCTAAGCGTGGGGTCGGGGGTTCGAATCCCTCTTGGCCCACCAATGACGTATCTGTTCGAACTAATAAAACAGATAGATACAAAAATCAATCAGAAAATAAATCTGGTTGATTTTTTTTGTTGTCTAAAAACAATATAAAAATCATCCAAATGAAAGGATGGTGTTAAAATTGAAAATAATTAAACAAGAACTACAATTTGAAGAATGCCTAAAACAGAGACTTGAATTTATATGCGAATTTGCTAAAGTTACCCCTACTTTTATAAATGGTAGCATTAGGAAATTAGAAAAAACTAATCTTACATATATTGAGCCACATAAAGTGATTATTAAAAGTATTACTTTTTTAGTTTTCAATTATTCAAATGATGTGTATATTTCAAACTTATCTAAAAAGATAAAATTATCAGAGTTAGAAGAATATTTGAAAAAAATATAAATTTGTAAATATTTGACATTTCTTGAAATCGTGATATAATATAGCCAATTAATTGCATATAGCTGTTCGTCAAAAGCTATATGTTTACGAGCACTTTGAAAAATTTATATTATATTACAATTATATTGTATTTTGTTAAACGGATTTAAGAGATGTCAAAAGTACTCGTATTGTACTTTGATGTCTCTTTTTGGTTAGATTGGAGGTTTGAAAATTGAAAGATGAAAAGAAAAAGTGTGGCTTATATATGAGAGTATCAACAGAAGACCAAGCAAGAGAAGGCTTTAGTCTTCCAGAACAAAAAGAAAGATTAGAATCTTTTTGTAAATTTAAAGGTTATGAAATAATAGATTATTATCAAGATGCTGGAATTAGTGCTAAGACTGGTAATCATAGACCAGAATTTGAGAGATTAAAAGATGATATAAAAGCTAAAAGAATAAATACTATTGTTGCTTTAAAGTTGGATAGAATAACAAGAAGTATTTATGATTGGGAAAATTTAATGACATTTCTAGATGAAAACGATGCTTATTTGGATTGTGTAAATGATGAAATAAATACAACTAGTGCAAATGGTAAAATGATTTCAAGGTTATTAAT
>CAKPOI010000027.1 GCA_934169775.1 uncultured Clostridia bacterium | reverse complement strand
AGACAATTCAATTATACTACTTGAATCACTTTTTTTCTATATTATTTTTGTTTCACATCTATTGTAACACTACAAAAAGTTGCAAAAACAAATAAATTTCATGACAGATTTATAGTAATAGATGATAAAGAAATGTATCATCTAGGAGCATCCATTAAAGATCTAGGAAAAAAGTGTTTTGGAATTAATAAAATTGAAGATGTGCATATTATAAAACAAGTTATAAATTTATAAAGTATAAATATTGTACTTTTTTGTAAAGTTGTGCTATAATATATATTATAATACAGTCTTTTGGACTTTAAATAGGAGGATTTATAATGACAAAACGGAAAATGCTTGCGATGATTATCGCCCTCGTAATGTGTGTTTTGTTATCAGGTTGTTCTGGTGAGAAAACTGACTTGGCTGACTTGGATTATCAACCTAAATCAGCTGGGACATTTATTGTAGTTGAAAGTGGTTCGATTGAAGGTACCGGTATTTATCAGTATATTATGTATGATCCAGTTACTATGGTAATGTATACTTACGTAGATAGATACAGAAATGGTGGACTTACTGTCATGTACAATGCTGACGGAACGAAAAGACTCTATTCCCCGAATGCTGAAGTTGAATAAGTTTCAGTCCCTTCGGGGAATTTTTATGCTTTATTTATGATTGAATTTTTGTAAAGTTCTTTAATGAATTTTCTTGATTTTTATTAAAAAATCTGTTAGTCTATATATTAAAGAAATAATAGAAAGGAACAAAAAGATGGAAGAAACTTTACTTGAATTTTATCTAGAAAAATTAGAATATAATAAAAGACCAGAATTTTTAAATAAATATTTGGATACACCATGTTTAAAAAGGTTAAAAAAAGTATGCTATTTTTGTGGAATGGACTATGCATCTAAAGATATATATAACTTTAAAGAAAAAATTACAAGATATGATCATTCATTAACAGTAGCATTGCTAACATGGAAATGTTCTAAGGATAAAAAAGCTACAATAGCAGGGCTATTTCATGATATTGCTACTCCATGTTTCTCACATGTAATAGATTATATGAATAAAGATTATGAAAATCAAGAAAGTACAGAAAAAAATACAGAAAAAATATTAGAAGGTGATGTGTATTTAAATAAGTGTTTGGAAGAAGATGATATCGATATTGAAGATATTATTAATTTTAAACAATATAATATAGTTGATAATGATCGTCCTAAAGTGTGTGCTGACAGGTTAGATGGAGTGATACTTACAGGGATTTCTTGGACAAAAAATGTAGATTATAAAGATATAAAAGATATTATAAACGATATAGAGATTTATGATAATGAGATAGGTTTCAAAACAAAAAATATTGCAAAAAGGGTTTTAGAAATTAGTGAAAGTATAGATATTTATTGCCATTCTAATGAGGATAATTATATGATGCAACTTTTAGCTGATATTACCAAATATGGTATTGATAATGAATATATTACTTATGAAGAATTATATGTGGCAAATGAGGAAGAAATAATGTCTAAATTGAAGCAAACGAATGATGTAAGATTACTTAAATATTTGGATAAATTTGAAAATATAACAGCTGATGAAATACCAATCTTTGATTTACCAAATGTGAAAATAAGAGATTTAAATCCTTTGGTGCAAGGGAAAAGAATAAAGTAGAGGAAAAATAGAAGAAATTTGTAAAAATAAATTTCTTCTATTTTTCCTCTACTTTATTCTTTATCTTTTTTATCAATGTTTGTGTTGTCTCCATAACGTTTAATTTTTTGAGTTGTAGTTTTTTCAAATTCTTTATCACGAATTATGATACCTTTTATATGTTTATAATTAGGAAGCTTACTATTAACATTAGCAACTATATCACTCATAATTTTTTTGATTTCGTCTTTTGTAGGAACAGAACCTTTTAGATATTCTGTAATTGCTTCTATATTAGGCAATATTTGAGCATTGATATAAGTTTCGTCATCATCATCTTTTTGGATACCTAATACAAGAGATTCAGAAATAAGAGGATTGTCATTTAAGTAATATTCAACTTCTTCTGGATAAATATTTTTACCATTTTTTGTAACAATAACACTTTTGCATCTACCAGTAATATATAAATAACCTTGTTCATCAATTTTTCCAATATCACCTGTATGGAACCAACCATCTTTTAGAGCTTTAGCAGTTTCTTCAGGCATATTGTAATAACCAAGCATTACATTTGGTCCTTGAACTAGAATTTCACCTTCACCATTTTCATTAGGATTATCAATTTTATATGTAACTTTAGGAATAGGTAATCCACAGCTATCGTCTTTATGATAAAAATCATTATTGCCTGCAACAAGTGGTGAACATTCAGTTAAACCATAACCTTGTAATGTAAGTAAACCTAGTTTTTCAAAGTCTGCAGCAATTGTTGGGTTTACTCCAGCGGCACCAACAATAAATACACGTAATCTTCCACCTAATGTGTTTTTTACTTTGTTTTTTACAATATGTTTTATTGGTCCAGGTAATTTATCATAAGGATTTTCGTTAAGTGATGTAACATATTTTTTTGGTAATGTTTTATTCATGTTTTTTATAATATTTTTGTGCATATTTTCTAGTAGAAGTGGTACACATAAAATTACAGATGGGTGATATTCTCCCATGTTTTTTAATATGTATCTTAATCCATCACAATAACATATGCTAGCACCACTGTATAGTGGTAATAAAAATCCTATTGTACATTCATAAGTATGGTGTATAGGAAGAATAGAGAAAAATAAGTCACTTCTTTTTACTTTTACTATTCCATAAATTGATGTAATGTTTGAACATATATTTTTGTGAGAAAGACATACACCTTTTGCATTACCTGTTGTACCTGATGTAAATAGTAAGATACGCATTTCATCTGGATTTATTTCTATTTTATCAAATTCAGTGTTTCC
The DNA here is from genome assembly GCA_934169775.1 of uncultured Clostridia bacterium. GTDB lineage: Bacteria > Bacillota > Clostridia > TANB77 > CAG-508 > CAG-269. The sequence goes on along the minus strand of CAKPOI010000027.1, from coordinate 18,910 downwards.
TTGAATTAAAAATTCTTTACCTTTTGCTATGCAATCATTAATATAGTAAATTTCTGATTTTTCATTTTGATCTAATTTTGTGGAATTAGATTTTTTTTCTAAATCTAAAGAAATCATACAAATATCTTGATTTTGTAAGTCTGATTTTTTTTCTAAGATTCCTTTTAAATTTTTGGAATCACTAAGAATACAAACACTTTCTGAAATGTTTAAGAAATTTATAACATCGTCATTATGTAATTCTTTATCTAAAGGTACAACAACGCCAACTATTGTAGCTGCAAAATATGAGACTGCCCATTGATATGAGTTTTTTCCAATTACTGCAATTCGTTTCCCTAAAAATCCTAATTGAATTAAATATGTTCCAAGTTGAACTACATCTTGTTTAAATTCTTTGTAACTTATTGGGTAAATTTCGCCTTTATCATTTTTCACTTTGAATGCGATTCTACTTCCATAAATATTGCTAGAGCGGTATAACATTTCTTTTAAATCGGCTACTTCTTCGCATTTATGGTATTTTTTTTCCAATTTTTCTTTTATTGTTAAATTTTTACTCATTTTGATTACTCCTTTATTAATATTGATAAAAAACAAAATTTGTGTTTTGTTTGATTGTTATATTTCCATCATAAATTGAGTTTGTGTCATTTTTAAATGGAATAGTGATAAATACTTTACTTTTAAATTTTTCATCTTTATAGTTTGTGATATTAATTTCAAATGATATTTTTGAGGCTATATTACTTATTGGAACTACACATCTTTTTAATAATGAACCATTGTATGTTATTGGGGTAGAAGTGTCTAAAATAGTATAATCTGTTTTTATGTTTTCAATAATGTAACTAAGTGTAATTGGGTTGGCACAATTATTGTATAAAACAGGATTAGAAAAATCTGTGGTTTCATCAGATATAGTTTGAAATTTTAATTCATCTTCTATAGGTGTTAGAGATGTTTCAGTATTAGAAGGGAGTGTTGCTTTTGCAAATTGATTAAGGTTTTTGTAATATATTTTTGCTTGTCCTTCTTGTGCAGGTTCATCTATTGATATATTTTTAATTGTTACATCTTTTAGTGTGTTTTCTAAAGTGCTTTCATTTGAATTTTTGTTTATAAATATTGCAATATCAGTATAAGCATATAGATTTTCTATTGTGAAGTTTGATTTTCCACTTAATTTATTTTTTACGTCGCAACTGCTAAATAGAGTGATTTCGTTAATTGAAAATGTGGTTTTATTATTTTTGTTTGCAAAACTTAATATTTGTTTTTCAAAGTTGTTTTTTGTATTCAATATTGGAAGATATTTTGAAATTGTAAATATTAATAATAGTATTGCAAAAATAATTAATATTGTAAGTGGTATTAAAAGTTTTTTGTATTTTATTATAAAACTTTTCATTTGTTAAATCCTTTCTTTTTGGTATTAATATGATATAATATTTTTTAAATAAAATCAAGAAAAAATTCCAAAATTTTGGATTGACAAAAATGCTGTAAAAAGTTACAATTATTTTGAAGATGCGAAAAATATCATAAATTGTAAAATGTGATTTATGGAGGAAATTTTATTATGAAATCTAAAGAAAAAACAAATTTGTTTAAGTTAAAGATAAATTTAAAAAATATTATTTTTACATGTTTTTTTGTTATTATTTTATTCGATATTATTATTTTTTATAACCTTTATATAAAAGGAAATATTTCTTATGCTGCTAGTGCTGAACCAGATGATATGAAAGTTTCAGAAGATGATGTAAAGTATTCTGAAGTAAATAAGATTAATATTGATTCTATAATAGAGCAAAACTCTAATCAAAGCACATCTGAGGAGTTAAGACAAGAAGATGTGGAATTGGAATATTTAACAGAATATGTTCAAACAGATGAGTTATTAAAAGGACAGTCAGCTGTTTCTCAAGAGGGAAAAAAGGGAACACAAAGAATTACATATAAAAAAGTTTATGAAAATGGAAAGTTAAAAGATGAAGAACAGATTTCTATAGTTGTTGTTAAACCTGCTTTAGATAAAGTTATAAAAGTTGGTACAGGTGTTGTAAAAAAAGAAATATCTCAAACTAATCAAAGTTTTTCTTTTGATATGCCTTTAAATAAGCCAAGTGGACTTTCTTTGGAACAATTTCAAAAAGTTTTGAGTGATAGTAAAGATGTAAACAAGATTTTTGAGCAGAATGCAGAATATTTTTATTATGTTGAAAAACAGTATAATATTAATGGGTTGTTTGTTGCTGCTATAGGTATACATGAGAGCAATTGGGGAACTTCTAAAATTGCTAAGGATAAGAAAAATCTTTTTGGATATGGTGCATATGATTCAAATCCATATAATGGTGCTTATAAGTTTTCTAATTATTCTGAGAGTATTGATTTGATTTCTAGAGTGTTAGTTAAATATTACTTGAATCCTAGGGGGACAAGTATTTATGGCGGAGAACAGGCTGTTGGTTCTTATTATTCTAGTCCGACTTTGACTGGTGTTAATGCTAAATATGCTACAGATAAGAATTGGGCTAATGCGGTTTTTAAACATATGCAATATTTGTATGCAAAATTGTAGTGCTTTTTGATGATATTTGTTTAGATGGTGTTATTGCTGTTTCCGTAAATTTATTCAAGAATTTTCTTAATATTGCTTGCTATTTTTTTAAACTTATTGTATTATATAGTGGTAAAATAGAGAAAGGAATGGGATAAGAAATGAAAAAGATAGCAGGTATGTTGCTTACTATATTATTAATTTTTGTGTTTTATACAAATAATGTAGTAGTTAGTGCTACAGAAGAAGTAATAGATAATACTACGGAAAGTAAATTAGTAGAGATAAAAGAGAATGAAACTAAGACAATCCAGGATTATCAAGAAAAATATGGTTCTAAAGCATATGGAACAGTTGCTTATATTTTACATTTAATACAAATATATAGTATACCTTTTTGCTTTTTAGGAATTGCAATAGGTGCTATACATAAATATGTTATAGGTATCCGTAAGTTAGATACTTTAGAAAAAGGTATGGGACTAATGGTTACATTTACAATTTTATTAATTATTTGCCAAGTTTTACCACTTGCTTTTGCGGTGTTTATAAAATTTGGAAGGGGGTAACAAATGAAAGTTTTATTTGCTGTAAGTAATGAAGAAATGTCAGAAAACATTGTAAAAAAATATCAAAGAGAATATAAAGAGATAATTTCATATAAAAATGTTTATTACTTTAATGCAATTTTAAAAGAATTACAAAAAGATAAAACATATGAAAGAATTGTTATAAGTGAAGATTTAGAGACATTTACTAATAATCAATATGATCAAATAGATAAATTTATTTTTGAAAAACTAGATAATATTAGTGATGAAGCTTCAAATTATCAAGGAGATAATATACCAATTATTTTCATTTGTTCTGACAGAAGAACTAAATCTGAACAAATGTTAGTAAAATTATTTGGAATAAGTATATATGATGCTTTACTAGGTCAAGATAGAAATTTAGATGAAGTATGTAAATTAATAAACAAACCTCGTTCTAAAAAGGAAGCTAAAGCCTATTATAAAATAGATGTAGATAATGTTAAATATGCTCCTGAGAGTGAAAATGATGTTAGTGAAGTTGAAATTCAAAATATTTTAGATCATTATAAAAGATTAGGAAAAAATGAAGAAAAGTATATAGAAAGTTTTGATAATATTGCTTCTCAATATAATGATATTCAGCTTAAAATTATTTGCAAGTTTTTACCTTTAAATGTAAGAGCAGTTTTGGAGGAAAAATCAGCTAAATATCAGAAATTATTTGCATATGGAGATAAAGTTGCTGATAAATTAAGAAAACCTAAAAATGATACAAAATTGTCTGGTACTAGTGAAAAACTATTGAAAACAGTTAATACACCTGAGAATATTTTAGCTAAACCGGTTGTAATACCAAGTGCGGTAAATTTACAGACTACAAAAAAACTATCAAAACCAAAAGTTGTTACTCAAACAGAGGAAGATAAGATAGAACAAATAGAAAAAGAAATAAGTAAATATGTTAATAATGATGTTATTGATAATAAAGCAGATGAAGAAGAAACTAGTGTAAATGTTACAAACAAAGTAAAAGAACCAACTGAAACTGTAGAGGAAGAAATTGTTAAACCTGCTCCACGAAAGAGGGGAAGACCACGAAAAAATCCTTTACCAGAACCTAATGAAAATATAACACCAAAAAGAAGAGGAAGACCAAAAAAGAAAGTTAATGATGAAAATCAAATAAAAATTATAAATGATGAAAATGATGTGGTTATGCCAGGTGCAAATATGGAAAACGAAGAAGATAATAATGTAGTGATGCCAGGTATAAATATGCAAGATGAAGAAGAAAATGATGTAATGATGCCAGGTATAAATATGCAAGATGAGGAAGATAATGATGTAATGATGCCAGGTATAAGTATGCAAAATGAAGAAGAAAATGATGTAATGATGCCAGGTATAAATATGCAAGATGAGGAAGATAATGATGTAATGATGCCAGGCATAAGTATGCAAGATGAAGAAGATGACGTAATGATGCCAAACATAAAGATGCAAAATGAGAAGAATGATATAATGATGCCAAGGGCTAGTATGAATGAAACTAACTTTAACAGAGTAGCTGACAATCAAAATCAATTTATAAATTCAGAAAGAAATTATAATAAAGAAGAAAAAATAGTTGATATATCATCATTATTAACACAGGATAAAAAGGTTGCTTGTTTTGTTGGAACAAGTAAAAATGGAACATCTTTTGTAGTAAATAATGTTGCACAGGTTTTATCATCACAAGGAATTTCTACTGCAATTTTAGATACAACTAAAAATCGTAATGCATATTATATTTATACAAATAATGAAGATGAACTAAGAAATACAGCAATGACATGTTTTGGAAATTTGACAAATGGAGTTGCTAAAGGAATTCAAGTTAATAGAAACTTGACTGTTTATACATCTTTACCAGATGATGAGTATTTAGATAATACTGCGGAAATTTTGCAAACTTTAATTAAAAATTATTCTGTTGTTTTAATTGATTGTGATTTTCAAACACCTATTTCTTATTTTGCAAATGCACAAGAAATTTATTTGATACAATCAATGGATATCTTAACAATTCAACCACTTACGGCATTTTTGAATGTTTTAAGATCAAGAAATGTGTTAGATGAAAAGAAATTAAGAATTATTTTGAATAAGGCAGAAAAATTAAAAAAGGTTAATGATAAGATTATAATCGGCGGTATGTCATCATATAATGATCCTGCTATGACTTATATGGTTGATTTATTTGATAAAAATCTTATTAAATATATATCTATTCCTTTTGATGAACAAGTATATGTTAAATATTTGGAGGGAATAATAGATTGCGAAATTTCTTTGAAGGGATATTCTAAAAATATAATACAGATTTTAACTGAATTGGCTAATATGATTTATCCAGTAAAAAATGGAAAAACAACATATAGACCACCTACAGTTAATAATAATGGTTTTACACCTAGTATTAATTCAACTTTAGAGCAGATGAGAAAATATTAATAATAAGGAGGAAAAAATTGTGTTAATGGTAATAGTGGCTGTATTAATAATTGTTGTAATAGGTCTTATTATATATAATTTAAGTATTCATAAAAAAATACAAACATTTAGAAATATTAATCAAAAAATAACTAATTTGTCTGTTGTACAAGATTTTATGAATGCAATAGGAGAAACGTCAAGTGTTGATAATAAGATTGAAAAAATCAATGAGATATTAATTGAAAAATACGAAATAAAATATTCTACAATTGTTGTATTTGATGGTGCAGAATATCAGGTAAAAGCTTCAAATGTTGATAAAAGGCATTGGGAATCTTTAAAAAAATTACAGGATGTGGAAATGTTTAAAGATAGTATTACTACTGCAACACCTAAATATGTAACAGTTAATAATGAAAGAGAGAGATTACCATATCAACAAATGGAATTTGGTAGAGCTAAATCAGCCATATTTTTTCCATTATACATAGATAATGTTTACATAGGTTATTGGATTATAGAAAGTGGAACTCCACATGATTTTGATAATGTTGATACAACTGTTCTAGAGGTTATAAAAGATAATATTGTTTCAGTTTTAAAAACAGTGGTTCATCAAAAAACTTTGGAAAGCATTGTTAGGAAAGATTTATTTACTGGTTTGTATTCTGAAGAATATTTGTATGGAGAAGGTAAAAGAGTTATAGATCAATATACAACTTCTACAATTTGTATGTTTAGAATTACAAATTTGGAAAAAATAAATAAAAAATATTCAAGAGAAATGGGAAATGAAGTTGTTACTCAAGTTAGTGAGTTTGTTAAGAAAAATATAGCTTCTGAATATGTTTTTGTAAGATATATGGGACCTAAGTTTGTTATTGCTTTTTCTGGAGTTGAAATTACAGGAGTTGCAGATTTCTTAAATGATTTGAAAACATCTTTAGAAAATTTGAAAATTACTTTACCAGGTAATGATGATGATGAAAACTCAGAAAATTCTGATAATAAAGTATTTGTTTCTCCAGTTTTGAATTTTGCTTTGTCTACTTATTATAAAGGTACTGGACTTGAAGAAGTTTTAAAGAAGTTGGAAGAATATATTGATAGTACAGGTAAGAATGAGAGTGACATTACTAAGATTTAGTTGAAAAATAATTAAAATTTTGGCTTTGTTAAATTTTATTTTTGAAAGAAAGGAAAGTGATAAATATGGAATTTGATAAAACTATGCATTTTGAGGTTGAAAAAATAGAGAACCTTAGAACAAAAGAAATTTTAAAAGAAGTATATGAGGCTTTACAAGAAAAAGGATATAATCCTATAAATCAATTAGTTGGATATATATTATCAGGTGATCCTACATATATAACAAGTTATCATGATGCAAGAAATAAAATAAGAACAATTGAAAGAGACGAATTATTAGAAAAAATGGTAAAGAATTATATAGGTATTGAAGATGAGTAGAATATTAGGAATAGATTATGGAGATGCTAGAGTAGGGGTAGCAATTACAGATGCTTTAAATATAACAGCACAAGGTTTGGAAACAATTCAACGTAATAATTCAGATAAAATTGTTTTACGAAGATTAGATGAAATTTTTGAACAATATGATGTTGATACTATAGTAGTTGGAATGCCATATAATATGAATGGAACAAAAACAGAAAGAGCAGAAGTCACAGAAAAATTTATACATAAATTGTCTTGCAAATATCCAGGCAAAAAAATAGTTACTGTAGACGAAAGATTAACGACAGTTGCTGCACACAAAACTATGAATTTTCTAGATGTTAATAAAAAGAAAAAAAGGTCAATAGTTGATACGATTTCTGCTGTTTATATATTGGAAATGTTTTTGGGGACGGACTCAAAAAGCACTTAATAATTTAGTGTAAGCAAAAAATAATATGATTCTATATGCTTTTGGTAGAAAATTTTATTAAGTGTAATTTTTTATAAAAAAATTAAAGATTTTTTTCATAAATATTGCAAAAAACTAAAAAATAGGTTATGATATGAGTAATATTAGTATAGAAAAATTAAATTTGTGAATATTAATATTATAATATAAATTTGAAAGGAGAATATAACCATGAATGAAGAATATGAAGGAGAAGATTTAGACAATATTGTTATACTAAATGATGAAGAAGGTAATGAAGTTAAATTTGAATTTTTAGATTTAGTTGAATTAGATAATGAAGAATATGTTGTTTTATTACCAATAATAGATGAAGAAGAAGAAGAAGAAGGAGAAGTTGTTATCTTAAAAGTAGAAGATACAGATGAAGATTCAGAAGAAGAATCATATGTAAGTGTTGAGGATGAAGAAGTTTTAAATAAAGTATTTGAAATATTTAAAGAAAAATTTAAAGATGATTTTGATTTTGTAGATTAATTAAGATAAAAGGGGTGAAGATTAATCTTCACCTTTTTGACATTAATGTAGTTTTAGTGAAAATGTATTATTAAAGAGAATATATTGCAGAAAAACGAGAGAGAAAGGGTGAATTTTATATGAAAAAATTATCAACATATTTGGTTGTTATGTTTATGATTATGTATTGGGTATTTAGAATTGTTGTTGTATTAATGGCACAATTAGGAAAAGAATTTGTAGTAGCACCTTTTAATATGAATTTTGAAATAGGACTATTATTTGCATTTCTATTATGTGCAATATTAGTTGTAAAAAGAAAAACAGTTGGTGCAGTTTTATATCTTGGTTTATATGGAGTGTATTTTGGTGCTGATATTACTGAGAAGTGTTCTCTTTTAGCAGCAGGAGAACAATTAGGAATGGATCAAATGTCAAGCTTGTTTTTTTCTGTAATAGGTATTATTATTCCACTTGCTGTTTTAATTGATATTTTATTAGATAAAGGAAGAAAAGCTCATCCAGTTGATAAAAAAACAGATTGGTTTTATAAAAATGAAGAGTTTGATAGAAAAATGGATGATAGAGCAGATAAAAATAATTACAGAACAATGTAATGTGTGAATTTGCTTTTGGAATAATTATATCTAACATTTAAAGTTTGCAGCTAAGTAAATGTAAATATGAAAGGAATGGTCAGAGTGAAGCAAGTTATTTTTGCAACAGGTAATCCAACAAAAGCCAAAAGATTTTCAAAAGGTTTATTAGAAAAGGGGATAAATGTTATATCTTTAAGAGATATAGGTATAAAAATTAATATAAAAGAAGATGGAAAAGATGTAACTGAAAATGCATTAAAAAAGGCAAGAGAATGTCATGAAGTTACAGGCAAAATTGCAATTGGAATGGATGATTCATTATATTTAGAAAATGTTCCTGAACAAGAGCAACCAGGATTATTTGTAAGAAGAATAAATGGAAAAGTTTTAGAAGATGACGAGATGATAGAACATTACACTTCTTTGGTTAAAAAGTATGGAAAAAGAGGAAAATTAAAGGCAAAATGGGTCTATGGATTAGCTGTAGTTAATGAAAATGGAGAAGAATGTACGTATTCATGGTCTAAAAGTGGATTTTATATGGTGGACAAACCTTCTACAAAAATGAATCCAGGTTATCCATTAAATTCAATTTCTAAATATGAGGGCAATAATAAATATTTTACAGATGTTACAGAACAAGAAAAAGAAAAGCTAATAGGCAATGAAGATGATGTTGTAAATTTTATTGCTGAACATGTATAAAAAATTTTACATTATACAAAAGGACTAAGATGTTAGTATCTTGTCCTTTAATTGTATATGCAGTTAATAGATAAAATGTCTGTTTATTACTAAAGAATGGAGGAGAAGTATGGAATATGTACATTCAATTATAATAATAAAAAAGGGAGATAAGTATTTAAATTATTTTGATAAAAGATGGGGAATGTATTTATTTCCAAATATCAAAGGTAATAATATTGAAGAAATAAAAAGTAAGTACAATACAAATGATGTTGAGTTTTTGTTTGATAAAATACATGATAAGTATTCTGTACCAAACAAGAAAATAAAAAGATATCATCATTATTTTTATTTAGTAAATGGTGAAAATATAGATGGTGAATATTTTACTTTAGATGAGTTATTGGCTAAAAAAGATGTTAAAGAAAATAATGGTGATATTATAAATTTTATAAAAGAGTTTGAGGAAATGTAATTTCTCCTTTAGTTGAACTAATAGAAGAATAAAAACATTAAATATAAAATGTTACATCTCAGTAAGAAATTATAAAAATTTATAAATTTTATAGACAAATCTAAAATAATATTGTAGAATAACTAAAATGGGAAATGAGAATAAGCAGATGTGGTTTGCCACTTTACATATAAAGGCTTGTCCTTTAGAATGGAGGTGGTGCTATGATAGAAGCAGTTTTATTAGAAATAGTATACTTACTTTTATTTGCTTTAGTTGTCGAAACTATTATAGTATTTGCCTTAATTATATTCGTAATATTTTTAAGCAAATAGACAAATAAAAAACACATCTGTTACTTGACGGTAAGATGTGTTTTCACAAATTACTGGCAAACCACGTTTGTGGTTTCTCCATTTCCTATTTTTATTATACTCTAAATAGAATGATAAAGTCAAGAAAATATGAAATTTAATTTTAATTTTTGCTACTATAAACACAAATAACAATTTATAAAAAAGGAAGTAATAAAATTATGAATATGTATCAAAAAAGAAAAGCAAGACAAGAAAAAAAAGAAAATAATATAGAAGAAAAAAGTTGTCGAATTGCCCCGATATCATGGTATCCAGGACATATGGCAAAAACAAGAAGGCAAATAAAAGAAGACTTAAAATTAATAGATATAGTAATAGAATTATTAGATGCAAGAATACCAATAGCAAGTAGGAATCCAGATATAGAAGAAATAACAAAAGGAAAGAAAAAAATAGTAATATTAAACAAATGTGATTTAGCAGAAGAAAAAGAAAATCAAAGATGGCTATCATATTTTACAAAAAAGGGGATACCAGCAGTATTAACAGATTCACAATTTGGAACAGGAATAGCACAAGTAGTAAGCAAAATAGAAGAAGTCATGAAAGATAAAAAAGAAGAAATGGATTTAAAAGGAAGAACAGGAAGAAAAATTAGAGCAATGATATTAGGAATACCAAATGTAGGAAAATCATCTTTTATAAATAGAATAAGTAAAAGAACTTTAGCAGGAGTTGGAAATAAGCCAGGTGTAACGAAGCAAAAACAATGGATACGAATAAATGAAAAAGTAGAATTATTAGATACCCCAGGTGTATTATGGCCAAAATTCGAAAGTAATGAGGTAGCATTACACTTAGCATTTACAGGTTCTATAAAAGAAGATATTTTAGATAAAGTAGAAGTAGCATATGAGCTTACAAAATATCTATTAAAAGAATATCCAGAAAAAATATGTCAAAGATATCAATTAAAAGAGGAATACATAAAAGAAGTTATGGGACAAGATTTCCAACCAGAAAATCAAAATATTTATGAGATTATGCAAGAAATCGGAAGGAAAAGAGGATGTATAATTTCAGGTGGAAATATAGATGATGAAAAAACTGCAAAAATTTTATTAGATGAATTTAAGAATGGAGTATTAGGAAAAATTACAATCGAAAAAGCAGATAGTAAAAATTAAAAATATATAATTTATTTGGAAAAGAGGAAAAAAATTGGAATCATTTATAGAAATTAAGCGTAGTATTCAAGAAGTAAAATTGTTGCCACCACTTACATGGGCATATGTTGGTGATTGTGTATATGAATTATATATAAGAACAAAACTAGTAAATGAAACAAATATGAAGCCACATGCATTACATGTCGAGGCAATAAAATATGTTAAAGCTGGTGCTCAATCAGAAATTTTAAAACGTATTTATGATGACTTAACAGAAGAAGAAAAAGATGTGGTAAGGAGAGGCAGAAATGCTGAAAATCATCATTTGCCTAAAAATGCAAATGTTCAAGAATATATGTATGCCACAGCATATGAGGCTCTTCTTGGATATTTGTATTTGACTGAACAAAGTGACAGATTACAAGAAATTTTAAAGATTAGTGTTGACTAATTTATAAAAACATGATATAAATACATAGTACACACTGTGTACAGTATTTATGGCCCCTTGGTCAAGCGGCTAAGACGCCACCCTCTCAAGGTGGAATCATGGGTTCGATTCCCGTAGGGGTCACCAAAGCTATAAAATGTTAGAATTGTATGTTATACATTAAATACAATTTTTCCAAATTAAAAAATCAACGACTTTTTAACACTAAAATATTAAAAGGGAGTAGCTTTTAATTACTAATCAACAGTCGCGATACATAGTATCTGGTTAGTAAACTTTAATAAAGTAAGCGAGACTTTTAAAAGAGATTTTGTAAAACAAGGTTTCTTTTAAGAGTTTTTTTTGAATATAAAAAAGAAAAAGTATACAAAATAGAAAGAGAAACAAAAAATAATTATAAAAATACAATTGTTATTTATATTCTGTGGAAGTTCTTTGAACTTTAATATAAAAAGTATTAAAAGAAAGGATTGTATGCTAATGGAAGAAAAAAAGTGGTATCAACAAAAAGTAAAAGAAGTAGAAAGCAAATTAGAAACAAGTATTGAAAATGGTTTATCAAAAGAGCAGATAAAAGAAAAGCAAGAAAAATATGGATATAATGAATTGCAAGCAGCTAAAAAGAAAACTTTATTACAAAGATTTTTAGATCAATTTAAAGATTTTTCAATAATAGTTTTGATAATAGCAGCAATAGTATCAGGGATAGTAGGAGTATCACAAGGAGAAGGATTCACAGATACTATTATTATATTAATAGTAGTAATTGTAAATGCAGTAATTGGAGTAGCACAAGAATCAAAGGCAGAGAAATCATTAGAAGCGTTGCAAAAATTAAGTGACCATGCAGCAAAAGTACTAAGAGATGGAAATATACAAGTAATCCCATCAAAAGAACTTGTACCAGGAGATGTAGTAGTATTAGATACAGGTGATTATATACCAGCAGATTTAAGAATAATAGAAGCTGTAAATTTAAAAGCACAAGAGAGTTCATTAACAGGGGAATCAGTACCGGTAGAAAAAGGTATAGCTGAGATAGAAAATTCAGATATTGGAATTGGTGATTGTACTAATATGTTGTTTTCTTCTAGTTTGGTGACTTATGGAAGAGGAAAAGGAATTGTTGTAGAAACTGGAATGACTACAGAGGTAGGAAAAATTGCTGGAATGATGAATCAAACAGAAAAACAAGAAACACCTTTACAGCAAAAATTAAATCAACTTGGTAAAACTTTAGGAATTGTGGCATTAGTAATATGTGCTGTTATTTTTGTAGTAGGATTGATACAAGGAAAAGAAGCAATACAAATGTTTATGACAGCTGTTTCATTAGCTGTTGCAGCTATACCAGAAGGATTAGTTGCAGTGTCTACAATAGTTCTTGCAATAGGTGTTCAGAAAATGGTGAAAAAACATGCTATTGTAAAAAAATTGCCAGCAGTTGAAACTTTGGGAAGCAGTACAGTTATATGTTCAGACAAAACAGGGACATTAACTCAAAATAAAATGACAGTACAAAAAGTATTTTTTAATGGTAAACTGTATGGCATGGAGGACTTAGAAAAAGGAATAGAAGTAATAGAAAATACTAATAGGCTAGAGTTAAAGGATAAGGAATTAACAGAATTAATTTATGCTAATATGTTGTGTAATGACACTAAAGTTGATATTGATGGAAATTTAACAGGTGACCCAACTGAAACAGCTTTAGTTGATATGGCTTTTAAATTGAGTTTTGATCCTAGCATATATGATAGAATGCCACGTGTACAAGAAATCCCTTTTGATTCAGATAGAAAATTAATGACAACAGTAAATAAGGTAAATGATAAATTTATTGTATACACAAAAGGTGGAATTGATGAATTATTAGATAGATGTTTAGGATATCAGTTTAATGGGAAAATAAAGAAAGATAAAGAGAGTTTTGATAAATATATTTCAATTATTGAAGATGTAAATGAAAATATGGCAAAAGATGCTTTACGTGTATTAGGTTGTGCATATAAAGTGTTGGAACATGAGCCATCAAAAGATGAAATGGAAAACATGGAAAATGATTTAATTTTTCTTGGTATGGTTGGTATGATAGATCCACCTAGAGAAGAAGCTAAAATTGCTGTTGAAAAATGTAAAACAGCAGGCATAAAAACAGTTATGATTACAGGTGACCACAAAGCTACAGCTACAGCTATTGCAAAGAGTTTAGGAATTTTGGAAAATGAAGATGAAGCAATAACAGGTGTTGAACTTGAAAAAATGTCTGATGAAGAATTAGAAAAAAATGTACGTAGATATTCTGTATATGCAAGGGTTTCTCCTGAACATAAAGTGCGTATTGTACATGCTTGGCAAAAAAACGGCGAGATTGTTGCTATGACAGGTGATGGAGTTAATGATAGTCCAGCTTTAAAAACTGCTGATATTGGATGTGCGATGGGAATGGTAGGCACAGATGTTGCAAAAGAAGCGGCAGATGTTATTTTAACAGATGATAATTTTGCAACTATTGTTTCAGCTGTTGAAGAAGGTAGAAGAATTTATGACAATATACTAAAAGTAATTCAATTTTTACTTTCAAGTAATGTAGGAGAAATAGTTGTACTATTTTTAGCCACATTATTTACGCCATTATTTGCAAAATGGTTTGGAATATCAGATATAAATCACTTAGAAATTTTGTTACCTATTCATATTTTGTGGATTAATTTAGTTACAGATTCTTTACCAGCATTGGCATTGGCATTTGATCCAGCAAATCCTGATATTATGCAAAAAAAACCTAGAGATACAAAAAAAGGTGTATTTACAAAAGGAATGACTTGGCGTGTTGTTTATCAAGGAATTATGATTGGTGGTTTGACATTGGCTGCATTTATGATTGGATTAGGTACTACAACAGAGCCAATTGGTGATTTAACTTTAGAGCAATCTAAAATTGAAGTTGGTCAAACAATGGCTTTTGTGACTTTAGCTTTATCAGAGCTAACACATGTATTTAATGTTAGAAATAATAAAAAATCAATATTTAAGTCAAATGTATTTAATAATATGAAACTTATTGGGGCAGTTTTAATTTCTGCGATTTTAGTTTTTGTAATATTATTAATACCAGAGTTGAGAAATATTTTTAGTATTCCATTGTTACCTACTCAAAATATTATTGAACTTATTTGCTTAGTTTTTGCTCCTATTGTTATTGTTGAGATATTTAAATTATTTAAAATTAATGGGGCAGATTAAATAAAAACACTATGTAGAATGCAATTATTTTGTATGGCATTTTACATAGTGTTTTTGTCTAATAATTTTTTCTAAATATGAAAATAATATTTTGTGCTTATTTCTTTTTATTTTTATCTTCTGCAGGTTTATTTTTTGCAGGTTTATCTTCTTCATATTTTTCTAGATTTATTTCATCTAGAGAATTTTGGATGCAACTTACTATTACATTGTTAAAACTCATATTTTCTTTTTGTGCTATTTTCTTTAGTATTTCATTAATATCTTCTGGTAGTCGTATTGATATTTTTACATTACTTTTTTTGTATTTTGTTATATCGAACATAATTGCTGATTCCTCCATTACTTTTTTTATTATTATTGCATAAAATAATAATAAAAAATACCTGACAAAAGTATTGCACTTTTTCCTTTTTAATGTTAGTATGTTGTAAAAGATTATTTTCGAAAAAGAGGTGAGAGTTTATTAATTTATTGTAGTATAGAATTGAAAAATTGGTTTAAAATAATATTAAATGTTTAAATTTTTTGCAAATATAGGGAGGAAAGTTTATGATATCGAAAGAAAAATTTTATGGAAAAAGAAATTATAATAAAAATGGTGGTATAACTTTGATTGCACTTGTTATTACAATCATTGTACTTTTAATATTGGCTGGAGTGACAATAGCAGCATTAAGTGGAGATAACGGAATATTGAAAAGAGCTACTGAAGCAAAGAACACAACACAAAAACAAAGTCTAATAGAAGAAATACAAGCAAGAATTCTAGAAAGACAAGTAGAAAACGAAACTGGAGAACTTACATCAAATAATTTAAAAGAAGTATTAGAACAATATTTTGACGGAGTACCAGATGCAGATGAAATAAAACCAGAAACAACACTAACAGCAAAAAGTCAATATGGAAACTATACAATAAAAGTAGCAGAAATATATGGAGGAAATGTAAATGGAACATTAAAATACACACCATATAGAGATGCGAATAATGAAAAAGTACCAGTGCCAGATGGATTTACAGTATCAACAAAAGCAGGGGAAAATACAGTAAAAAAGGGACTAGTAATAGTAGATGGAAAAGGAAATGAATATGTATGGATACCATGTACAACAGACAGTACAAGTAGTAAATTAAAATTTGCAAGAACACAATGGGGAGTAGAAGATGATAATGGAACACTAGCAATAAAAGATGAGCTAACATTAGATGATTCAAGTATAACATATTCAGACAATGATATAGCAAATAAAATGACAGCAAGTGTAGGAAAAGAAATAGTGGCACAAATAAAAGCAGAAAAAGCAAGTGTGGAAAAATATGGAGGATATTACATAGGAAGATATGAAGTAGGAACAAATGGAGGAACCCCAGTAATAAAGGCAAATCAAACACCATATACAGACATAAATTGGAGTAAAGCCTATAGCTTAGCAAAAAACATAGGAGGAGGAACAGGAGCAACAACATATCTATGCTCAAGTTATGCATGGGATACAGCAATCAATTTTATTATGAATAATGGAGCAACTGGATATGCAGAAAATTTAACAGGATTTAATGGAAACTGGTATAGCCAAGAAGTAAAAGATAGCTCAGGAAAAGTAATAAAAGCAGCAAATACAAGTCAAAGATTAAACACAGGGCTAACAACAGCTCAAAGTAATATATATGACATGGGAGGAAACGTAGGAGAATTCACTACAGAAATAAATCCAGGCACGGACGAGTCGGTAGTGTTGCGTGGAGGCGGTTACGTCAACGGCTATGACGGTCCAGCGGGTTACCGTTGGGACTATGGTCCGAGCGATTCCTATTCTTTCGACGGTCTTCGAGCCACTTTATTCTTAAAGTAGGAGACTGTAAATGGTATTGTAAATGGTATAATAATATGTAGGAAAATGGCTGAGAAAGTTAGAGGTTTATATTCTCAATTTTGTGGGTTTATGATAAGGGGGAAAATATGATATCTAAAGAAATAAATAAAAGAATAATGTGCAAGGAAAATAGAGGTATAACTTTAATAGCATTAGTTATTACAACCATTGTACTTTTAATACTTGCAGGAATAACAATAGCAGCACTAAGTGGAAATAATGGAATATTAACAAGGGCAAAGGAAGCAAAAGAAAAGACAGAACAGGCTCAAAAAGATGAAGAAAAAACATTATCAAACATGGAAAATATTTTGGGTATGTATAATTTTAAAAATATAAATGTAGCAGATACAAATCCAGGAGGAGTAGTACCAGAAAATTCAATGGTGTTAGAAGATGATGCAAATAAAGGAATAGTAATAAAAGATAAAAATAATAATGAATGGGTATGGATAGAAGTACCAAAAATAACAGTATTTACAGGATTAACAATAGATACAAAAGGGACATTAACAGACCAAAATTATACAGATATAAAAAATAAATTAATAGCATATGCAGGAGTATATAGGGAAGGAAAATCAGGCCAAGGATGTACTTGGACAGATGAATGGTATAATGGTTGTGGAATGACATCAGACGAATATAAAGCAGCATATCAAAAAATGTTAAAAAGTGTATATACTTATGGAGGATTCTGGATTGGAAGATATGAAGCAGGAATAGAAGGAACTACAACAGAAACAACAAATGCAAGAACAAGTTCATCAGCAAGAATAACAATAGGAACATCGCCAAAAGCAATAAGTCAAAAAGATGCAATACCATATAATTATGTATACTGTAGTGAAGCTCAAGCTTTAGCTAAAGAAATGACACCAGATAGTAATTATACAAGTAGTTTAATGTTTGGAATTCAATGGGATTTAGTATGCAAATTCTTAGAAGTAAAAGGTGGACTAGCAACAGCCGACATAAATTCAAATAGTAGTAATTGGGGAAATTATAATAATGCAGAAAGAACAATAACAAGTGACAAGGCAAAACAGAAAGGAACACCATGGACAGTAATAACTGGAAAGAAAACAGCAAACAGTAGTAGTTTATTAACAACAGGAGCATCAGAAGAAACAAAAAAAATGAATATATATGATTTTGCAGGAAATGCATGGGAATGGACATTGGAAAATACTTCCGACAGCAGCCTTCCTTGTGCCTGCAGGGGAGGCAGTTACTACAGTACAGGCTCTTACTATCCAGCTTCTTACCGCGGTGGCCTCAACACGACCTACAGCTACGACGATATTGGCTTCCGCTCTGCATTTTATGTAAACTGAAAGCTAAAGCCGTGATTATAAAATAGGCGAGAGAGTCATTTTATAACCGGTAAATTGAATACAAGTCCCTCTAGCGAATGAAATACGCTAGAGGCAGGTGAAAATGAAGGCAATGGTGTATACTATTATTATACCATTTACATTTAAAATAATAAGTTAAATTTTAAAAAGACAAAATTTGTAATGTTAGAGATGAAAATAATAGTATTTCATGTTTATTATTAAAAACAGGAATGTTAAATATGTACAAATATCATGTGTTTATTGCATATGTATTTGAAAAAATGAATAAAATTAAAAAACTCAAATTTTATCCATAATATTGGATATTATTTGAGTTTTTTGTGCGTTTATTTATAATTTATATTTCAGGATAGTCTAAAAAGTGTACTTTTAGTTTGTTCTATAAGAAGACTATGTATGATAGAATATTTATGCAAAAATATAGAAAAAGATTTATGAAAAATTTTGAAAAATTCTTTAATTCAATAATTTTATAGTAAAAATTTTTCTAAAAGTAATATTAATCTTTAAACTTGAATTAAAATATGTACTTAAATTTATAGCATATACCAACAAAAAATGCAATGGCAAATGTTGGCAAAATTTTTTAGAAAAATGTATAAAAAATGTGTAAATAGTTAATACTGTAGGTGATACGGATTTTATATATTTTTGTTAAGTTTAAAGCTTAATAAAAAATAATGTTGAAAAAGCGAAGGAGGAATTTTTAAATGAAAAAAGAAAAACAAGAGAAAGGTATAACTTTAATTGCACTTGTGATTACAATTATTGTACTTTTAATA
>CAKPOI010000026.1 GCA_934169775.1 uncultured Clostridia bacterium | reverse complement strand
TTAATTTCAGCTTTAATATCTAATATTCCTACTTTATCATCTATTAAATCTTTTTCTAAAATAGGATTTTTTTCTAACTCAATATGTGAAATTTTTTGTCTTAATATACAACTCAAAAAGTTTTTTGTTATTTCTTCATTTCTTATATGGCCGAATATACGTTTAAAAACGTAATCTGTTTTGATATTTAAAAGGTCTATACGCATTACCTCCTTTTATTTTAGATATTTGTGATTGAAAATTAGGCAGAATTGCCTTTGAATTAATAAAAAAATCTTGATTCAAAAAATTTGATTTATAACATGTACATATAATAGCATTCATTTTTAGAATAGTCAAGCATTCGCAAATAATAATTCAAAAAATTACTAGAAACATGAAAGCTACAATATTTTACACAGTCTCTAAAAACACCCAAAAACCACTTGATTTTTTAAGGCAAATATAGTAGAATAATCAAAGAAAAAAGCGAAAAAAGGAAAGGACTAAAAAATGAACGAAGAACGAGAAATAAAAGAACAAAAAGAATACATAGAAAAAGTAAAAAAAATAAATAATGGGAAGAATCTAAAGTATGCAATACTAACAATGGGATGCCAGTTAAATGAAAATGACTCAGAAAAAATATCAGGAATGATAGAACAAATGGGATATACAAAAACAGAAAATCCAAAAGAAGCAGACCTAAATTTATTTAATACATGTTGTGTAAGAGAAAATGCAGAAGATAGATTATTTGGAAAATTAGGAGAACTAAAAAAGATAAAAGAAGAAAAAGGAACAATTATAGCAATAGGTGGATGTATGATGCAAGAAAAACATATAACAGACAAAATAAAAGAAAGTTATCCATTTGTTGATATATTATTTGGAACACACACAATTCATAAATTTCCAGAAGATTTATATAAAGTATTAGAAACAAAACAAAAACAAGAAGATATATTAGACATAGATGGAAAAATATATGAAGGCTTACCAATAAAAAGAGAAAGCAATTTAAAAGCATCAGTAACAATAATGAATGGTTGCAATAATTTCTGCAGTTACTGCATAGTGCCATATGTAAGAGGAAGGGAAAGAAGCAGACATCCTAAAGATATTTTGGAAGAAGTAGAGCAATTAGCAAATGAAGGTTACAAAGAAATAACATTATTAGGACAAAATGTAAACTCATACTTAAGAGCTGAAAAATGGAAAGAAAAAGGCTTAGAATATAATGGAATAAATTCTTTTGCAACATTATTACAAGAAATAAATAAAATACAAGGAATAGAAAGAATACGCTTTATATCACCACACCCAAAGGATTTTACAGATGATGTAATAGATGCAATAGCAAAATGTGAAAAAGTATGTAAATTAGTTCATTTGCCATTACAGTCTGGAAGTACAAATATATTAAAAATAATGAACAGAAGATATACTAAAGAACAATATTTAGATTTAGTAGAAAAAATGAAAGCTAGAATTCAAAATTTAACTTTGTCTACTGATATAATTGTGGGATTTCCAGGAGAAACAGAAGAAGATTTTGAAGATACATTAGATGTTATAAGAAAAGTAAATTATGAACAAGTTTATATGTTTATTTATTCAAGAAGAGTTGGGACACCTGGTGATAAAATGGAAAATCAAATTTCAGAAGATGTGAAACATGAGAGGTTTAACAGATTAAAGGCTCTTGTTGAAATGCAAATTGCTGAAAAAAATAAAACATATATTGGTACAACACAATATGTACTAGTTGAAGGCAAAAGTAAAAATAATGATAATATGCTAACTGGTAGAACTGATAGCAATAAGGTTGTTATTTTTGAGGGAGAAGATGGCGATATTGGAAAATTATTGCCTATTGAAATAGTGTCAGAACATATGTGGTACCTTAAAGGTGAAGTTGAAAAATAATTACAATTTTGACGGCGTTAAATTTCATTTAAAACTTAGGTTACATACGCAACACAACAATTAAAGGAGGATAAAAAATGGCAGAATTTTCACCTATGATGCAAAGATATCTTGAAACAAAAGAACAATACAAAGACTGCATATTATTTTACCGTTTAGGTGACTTTTATGAAATGTTTTTTGATGATGCCATTATAGCAGCAAGAGAACTAGAAATAACATTAACAGGAAAAGATTGTGGACAAGAAGAAAGAGCACCAATGGCAGGAGTACCACATCATGCAGCGGAAATGTATATTTCAAGACTAATAGCAAAAGGATATAAAGTAGCAATATGTGAGCAACTAGAAGACCCAAAAACAGCAAAAGGAATAGTAAAAAGAGGAGTAATAAAAGTAGTAACACCAGGAACAATAATAGACAGCAACATGTTAGAAGAAAGAAAAAACAACTACATAATGTCTGTATATAAAACAGGAATCTATTTTGGAATAAGTATATGTGATATATCAACAGGAGAATTTTATTCAGCAGAAATAAAAGATCAACAAAACTTCCCACTATTGCTAGACGAATTAGCAAGATATAACCCATCTGAATTAGTAATAAATAGTATGATGGCAGACTGTCAAGAAGAAATGTCAAAAATAAAAGAACGTTTTGACTGCTATATAACACGTTTCCAAGATAAATTTTTTGATAATAAAATAGACACATTAAATCTAAGATTTAATATAGTAGACACAAGCAACAAAACAATAGAAAATTTAAAAGAAAAGACATTAGCAATTCCACCGATAAATGCATTACTTGCATATATTGAACAAACTCAAATGACAACATTAGACCATTTAAACAAAATAACAATATATCAAATATCAAAATATATGTCATTAGACATAAATGCACGTAGAAATCTAGAAATTACTGAAAAAATGAGAGACAAATCAAAAAAAGGAACACTATTGTGGGTATTAGATAAAACTTCGACATCAATGGGTGGAAGAATGTTAAGAAGGTGGTTAAATGATCCATTAATAGATACACTAGAAATAAACAATAGACTAAATGCAGTAAAAACATTAAAAGACGATATGATTTTACGTGGAGATATAACAGAAAGTCTTAAAAAGGTATATGATATAGAGCGTTTAGCAGGAAAAATGGCTTATGGTAATGCAAATGCACGTGATATGATAACACTAAAAAATTCTTTGAAAAAATTACCAGAATTAAAACAAATATTATCAAATATTAAAGAAAGTATAATGTTAGAAGAAATATATCAAAACATAGATGAACTAAAAGATATACATGATTTAATAGAAAAAGCAATTGTAGATGATCCACCTATGACAATAAAAGATGGTGGAATAATAAAAATAGGATATGATGAAGAAATAGACAAATTAAAAACAGCTACTACAGAGGGAAAAAGTTGGATAGTAAACTTAGAAGCAGAAGAACGAGAAAAAACAGGAATAAAAAACTTAAAAGTAGGATTTAATAAAGTATTTGGATATTTTATAGAAGTTACAAAATCATACCTATCACAAGTACCAGAAAGATATGTAAGAAAACAAACATTAACAAATGCAGAAAGATATATAACAGAAGATTTAAAAAATTTAGAAAATCAAATTTTAGGAGCAGAAGAAAAAGTTGTAAACCTAGAATATAATGCTTTTATAGAAATAAGAGAACAAATTGCAAAAAATATAAAAAGATTACAAACAACAGCAATGGCAGTATCTGAGTTAGATGTATTAACATCATTTGCACAAGTTGCAGAAGACTTGAATTATTGCATGCCACAAGTAGATAACTCTGGAATAATAGACATTAAATCAGGAAGACATCCTGTTATAGAAAAAATGCTTGGAGCAGGCTCATTTGTAGATAATGATACATATTTAGATAAGGAAGAAAACAGATTATCAATAATAACAGGACCTAATATGGCAGGAAAATCTACATATATGAGACAAGTAGCATTAATAACACTTATGGCACAAGTAGGAAGTTTTGTACCAGCAGCTGAAGCACATATAGGAGTAGTAGACAAAATCTTTACAAGAGTAGGAGCTTCAGACGATTTAAGTATGGGACAAAGTACATTTATGGTAGAAATGATGGAAGTAGCAACAATTTTAAAAGAAGCAACCTCAAACAGTTTAGTAATACTAGATGAAATAGGTAGAGGAACATCAACATATGATGGATTATCAATTGCATGGGCTGTTGCAGAATATATTGCAGACAAAGAAAAATGCGGAGCAAAAACCTTATTTGCAACACACTATCATGAATTAACAGAACTAGAAAATCAATCAGAAGGAATTAAAAATTACTCAATAGCAGTTAAAGAAAAAGGAGAAGACATTATATTTTTAAGAAAAATAGTTAGAGGAGGAACAGACGAAAGCTATGGTATACATGTTGCAAGACTTGCAGGAGTACCAAAAGTAGTAACTCAAAAAGCTAATGAATTTTTAAAAAATATAGAAAAGAAAAATATTTTAACTGGTAAAAAAGCAGAAAAAGAAGACAAGAAAAAAGTTGAAGGACAATTTGATATGTATAATTATAAATTAGCAGAAATTGCACATGAATTAGATAAAGTTAATTTAAATGAATTAACTCCAATAGATGCGTTAAATACGTTAGTAAAAATCAAAGAAAAGATGAAATAAAATTTGGAAGGATGTAATTAAATTATGTATGAAAGAAGTGCAATCGTATTAGAAAAATACTTGAATAAAGTTTTCGGACCAGACAAAGAATCAGATATAAGAATTAGCTATGAGACATTTAAAAATGTTTTGGAAGAAATGGAAAAATATCAAGTAATAACAGAAGAAGAGGAAAAAATAATAGATGAATTTGATGATATTGTAAACAAAATGCAAAAAATCCAAAAAGAGCAAGAAGGACTAAGTAAAGAAATTACTAAACATGAAGATATAAGAACTAAGCTTTTCAATGATTTTGACCAAGAACCAGCTATAATAGAGAAAAAATTGATAAAAATAGAAACCATTATAGAAGAAAGAGTACAAAAAGAACAAGAGCTAAGAGAAAGCTATATAGAACTATTAAATCAATTTACAGAAAAACAAGCAGAAAGAAACAAATGCAACAAAATGAAAAGAACGTCAGAAACAAATCATATAAAAATCTTAAATGATGCTGTAGAAACACTAGGAACAATAGATATAGCAAATGTTAAAAAATTAAAAGAATTCATTACAACTGATGATGAATTACTATGTGAATCATTAAATAAAGTAATGCTAGAAAACGGAAAAAATGAAAAAGTAAAATTTGATAAACAAGTAATAAAAAAAGCAGTTGAAGTAAGAATAAAAATGGCAAAAAAAGAAGCAGAATGTTATGTGCTTTCATATGAAAGACTAAAAAGATTAATGGCTGAAATAGAAAGTGAAAATTTAAATTTAGCTAAATATCAAAAAACATTAAAAGATGTAACTGCCAAAATCAAATTTTTAGAAATAGAAAAAGAATATTTAGTAAGTTTTCTAGATAATGAAAGAATAACAGCAATAAGTGGAGAACAAGCACATAAAATAATGATGGAACAAGCTTGTAAAGACTTTGACGGAGATATGGTTCAAATACACAATTTATATAATCTATTAGCTCGTGAAATAGCAGGAAAATCAACTAAAAAGGCATATAAAGAATTATATAATAGTACATATTTGTTAGGAATAGAAGAAACAGAAAAGAACTTTAATCAAGAAGTAAACACAATAAAATCAAAAGCAGGGTTAGGAACAATAATAAACACAAATTATTGGAGAATTGAAGGAATCAAAAGTATTTATGAAAACTTTAATCAAGAAGTAGAAGAAAGTTATGGACGAGATTTATCAGAATTTATGCCAGAAGAAAAAATAGAAGAACCAAAAGAAATTATAGAAGAACCAGAGCTAGTAGAAAACGAACCAGACGATTTAGATGAAGAAGAATGGTTTATAAGCAATAAAGACATAAACAAAGAAAATGAAGATGATGAACCAGAAGAAGATGAAGAATATGATGATTATGAAATAGAAGATGACGACTATGAAGATGAGTATTATGATGACGAATATGATGAATATGACGATGAAGAAGATGATGATACTTATGAAGATGAATATGAAGACGACGAATATGAAGAAGAATATGATGAAGACAAGGAAGAACAAGACAAAAAATCCAAAAAAGACAATGACAAATCTAATTATAATGATTCAGAGGAAGAAGACTATAATCAAGAAGATGAAGAAAAGGAAAGAGAAGAAATAAGAGAATACATAAAAGGAAAAACAAAAAAATCATCAAAAAGCAAAAACAAAAAACAGGAAAAAGAAAGTATATTTGAAAAATTTTTCTCAAAAGGAAAAGCATAAAATAGAACAAATTAAGAAAAATTTGTATTATACTATAGAGCTATAGTTTTGAAGTACACCATAGCTTTGGAAAGGAGAAAAAATGTCATATATTGAATTTAAAGATGTTGTAAAACAATATCAAATGGGAGAGGTAACAATAACGGCATTAGATAAAACAAATTTTTCAATAGAAAAAGGAGAGCTAGTTGTAATAGTAGGACCAAGTGGAGCTGGAAAAACAACAGCTCTTAATATTTTAGGAGGAATGGACACAGTAACCTCAGGAACAGTAATAATAGACGGAAAAGACATAAGCAAATTAAAAAAGAAAGAACTAACAAAATATAGAAGAGAAGATATAGGATTTGTATTTCAATTTTACAATTTAGTACAAAATTTAACAACATTAGAAAATGTAGAATTAGCAACACAAATATGCAAAGATTCACTTAACCCAGAAGCAATATTAAAAAAAGTAGGATTAGAAGAAAGAATGAAAAACTTCCCCTCACAATTATCAGGAGGAGAACAGCAAAGAGTAGCAATAGCAAGAGCAATTGCAAAAAATCCAAAACTATTATTATGTGATGAACCAACAGGGGCATTAGACTATAATACAGGAAAACAAATTTTACAATTATTGCAAGACACTGCCAAAAAAGAAAAAATGACAGTAATAATAATAACACATAATGCAGCACTAACACCAATGGCAGACAAAGTAATAAGCTTTAAAAACGGAAAAGCACAAGACATAAAAATAAATGAAAAACCATTACCTATCTCAGAAATTGAATGGTAAAGAACAAAACGAACATTAATAACACATTGGCACTTAAATAGCATTGGAACTTATTAGAACATTTTAAAGTCTACGTATTGGTTCTTGCGCGAAAATTTATGAAATAAATTTTCTGTGAAATTCAATTTAAAAAAGGAAGGAAGGTAAAAAAATATGGTTAAAGCACTTCATAAAGATACAATAAAAGAAATTATAAATACAAGAAAGCGATTTTTATCTATATTACTAATAGTATTATTAGGAGTAGGCTTTTTTGCAGGAATAAGAGCAGCAAGTCCAGACATGAAAAAAACAGCAGACACATATTTTGATGAAACCAAAATGATGGATATAGAAGTAATTTCCACAACAGGTATAACAGAAAATGACATAAAAGAAATACAAGACCTGCAAGATGTAGAAATTGCAGAAGGAACATATAGCAAAGATGTATTAACAAAAGTAGATAAAGAAGAATTTGTACTAAAAGTTCATACACTTTCAGAAAATATAAACTGTGTAAAACTACAACAAGGCGAAATGCCAAAAAATGAAACCGAATGTGTAGTAGAAGAAAGCTTTTTAAAAGGAACCAATAAGCAAATAGGAGATACAATAGCACTAGAAGCTGATGACACATTATCAGAACCAAACCTAAAAAACAAAGAAATAAAAATTGTAGGAACAATACGTTCACCACTATATATATCAAGAGAAAGAGGCTCTACAAAATTAGCATCAGGAAAAATAAATTATTATATTTATGTACCACAATCAGAAATAATATCAAATATTTACACAGAAATATATATTAAAGTAAAAGGTGCAGAAGAACTAGATACATTTACAGATGAATATACAAATAAAATCAAAGAGGTAAAAGATAGCATCAAAAAAATTGCAGAAAGAAGAACATCAATGCTTTTAGGGCCGGACTCAAAAAGCACTACAGTAATAAAATCAGAATGGTATATATTAGATAGAAGCCAGAATACAGGATATGCCAGTTATTCACAAGACTCAGAAAGAATAGCAAATATAGGAAAAGTATTTCCGGTAGTTTTTTTTGTAATAGCAGCACTAATAAGTTTAACTTCAATGACAAGAATGGTAGAAGAACAGAGAGTACAAATAGGAACATTAAAAGCATTAGGTTACACTAAAGGAAAAATAGCCTCAAAGTATATAATATATGCAATTTTAGCAACACTAATAGGTGGAATAATAGGAATGCTAATAGGATTCAGAATATTACCACAAATCATATATAATATGTATGCAATGATGTATTCATTGGGAGATATAATACTAAGCTTTAATCCAGAAATAGCAATTACTGGATTAGGATGGGCATTAATATGTACAGTAGGAGCAACAATAATAGCGTGCTACAAAGAGCTAAACTTACAACCAGCAGCACTAATGAGGCCAAAAGCACCAAAGGCAGGGAAAAGAGTATTACTAGAAAAAATAACATGGTTATGGAAAAAGCTAAAATTTACCCAAAAAGTTACTATAAGAAATGTATTTAGATACAAAAAAAGAGTATCTATGACAATAATAGGAATATTAGGATGTACAGCATTAATGGTTGCAGGATTTGGGTTAAGAGAATCTGTAAGTAATATGATACCATCACAATATGGAGAAGTATTTTTGTATGACACATCAATAACATTAAGGGCTGAACTATCAAAAGAAAATATAAAAGAACAAGTAAAAGAGATATCAGATATAAGTACAATAAATGATGAAAAAGATATATCAGAAGCAATGGCAATTAATATGCAAGCTGTAGAAATATTAGATAAAGATAATAACCAAGATATACAATTAATAATACCAGAAGAAACAGAAAAGCTATCAAATTACATTGTGCTAGAAAACAGGAAAACAAGAGAAAAATATGAGTTAAAAGACGGAGTAGTAATAACAGAGAAATTATCCAAATTACTTGGAATAAAACAAGGAGACACAATAAAAATAAGAAATGCAAATGATAAACAAGCAGAAGTAGAAGTAAAAGGAATTACAAAAAACTATCTAATGCATTATATGTACATTAGCCCAGAATATTATGAAAAGATTTTTGGAGAAGAAGTAAAATATAACACAATATTACTAAAAGAACAAAATCAAACAAAAGGAATAGAAGAAGCGGAAAACAAGCTAGGAAAAAAGATATTAGAAAATACAAACATTTCAAAAGTCACATTTATGTCTCAAACAAAATCAATATTTGATGATGTTATGGATAACATGACATTTGTTGTTTGGATATTAATAATATCAGCAGGATTACTTGCATTTGTAGTATTATATAATTTAGCAAATGTAAATATAAGTGAAAGAATAAGAGAACTAGCAACAATTAAAGTTTTAGGCTTTTATGATAAAGAAGTATATGATTATGTTGGAAGAGAAACAACGATTTTAACGATAATAGGTATATTGTTAGGTTTAGTAGCAGGATATTTTTTAGAAATGTTTATTTTAAAAACTTGCGAATTAGATATATTAATGTTTGACACACGTATAAGTATATGGACATATATCTATTCAGCCAGTCTAACAGTACTATTTACAGTAATAGTAAGTATTGTAACATATTTTGCATTAAAGAAAATTGATATGATTGAAAGCTTAAAAAGTGTAGAATAATGACTTAGGACGGTGACTTGGGAACGGAGCAAAAATCATTAAAGTTTTAATGATTTTTGCTCTAAAACTAAGACATAAAAAAATCTAAAAATTAGCACTCTACTATTGACACTGCTAAAATAAGGTGGTATAATAAAAAAGTACTAAGAAAATATAAATAAAAATGCATAAAAAAGGCAAAATAAATATAGTTCAAAAGCACATTCTTTTAATATAGGAATAGTGCTTTTAAACATAAGTTTTAAAAATAATTACAATTTAGACTACGTCAAACTGCATTTAAAATTTAATAAATGTACAAATAGTACACCTCATAAATTTTAAACTTGTTTTCCTTGTCAAAATTTAATTCTTTTCAAAACTTAAAATTGAAATAACTAATAATTGCCTAAAAGGAGGAGGGATAAAAATGAATGCACAAAAATTTACACAAAAATCATTAGAAGCAATACAAAATGCACAAAGCATAGCATTAGAAAATCAAAATGCACAAATAGAGCAAGAACACTTATTGCTCGCATTATTAGAACAAGAGGAAAGTTTAACAAAAGAGTTACTAAAAAATATGGGAGTATCAGAAAACTTTGAAAAAACATTAAAAAGCAAAATTAACAATATGCCCAAAATGTCAGGAGGAGCTAGACCAAGTGACAGCATATATGTTTCAAGAGATGTAGACTTAACATTAAATGACGCAGAAAAAATTGCATCAAAGATGAAAGACGAATATGTATCTGTAGAGCATATAATGTTATCAATATTTGATAATGCAAACAGCCAAATAAAAGAACTATTTAGAACATATAACATAAACAAGAGCGAATTCTTAAAAGCACTATCAAGTGTAAGAGGAAACACAAGAGTAACAACAGACAATCCAGAAGAAACATATAATGCACTAAAAAAATATGGTCAAGATTTAGTAAAAATTGCAAGAGAGCAAAAACTAGATCCAGTTATAGGAAGAGACACTGAAATAAGAAATGTAATAAGAATATTATCAAGAAAAACCAAAAACAATCCATGTTTAATAGGAGAACCAGGAGTTGGAAAAACAGCTATAGCAGAAGGATTAGCACTTAGGATAGTCAGAGGAGATGTACCAGAAGGTTTAAAAGATTGCACAATATTTTCTCTAGATATGGGATCACTTGTTGCAGGAGCAAAATATAGAGGAGAATTTGAAGAAAGACTAAAAGCAGTTTTACAAGAAGTAAAAAAGAGTGAAGGAAAAATAATCCTATTTATAGATGAAATTCATACAATTGTAGGAGCAGGAAAAACAGATGGAGCAATGGATGCAGGAAATTTATTAAAACCAATGTTAGCAAGAGGAGAATTACATTGTATAGGAGCAACAACACTAAATGAATATCGTCAATATATAGAAAAAGACCAAGCACTAGAAAGACGTTTTCAACCAGTAATGGTAGATGAACCAAGTGTAGAAGACACAATATCAATATTAAGAGGATTAAAAGAAAGATATGAAGTATATCATGGTGTAAAAATTGCAGACAATGCACTTATTGCAGCAGCAACTTTATCACATAGATATATATCAGACAGATTTTTACCAGACAAAGCAATTGACTTAATAGATGAAGCATGTAGTATGATAAAAACAGAAATGGAATCAATGCCAACAGAATTAGATGAAATATCAAGAAAAATAATGCAATTAGAAATAGAAGAAACAGCATTATCAAAAGAAACAGACGAAATGTCAAAACAAAGATTACAAGATATTCAAAAAGAAAAAGCAGAACTAAAAACAAAATTTGATTCTATGAAAGCAAAATGGGAAAACGAAAAACAATCAATAGGAAAAGTACAAAAATTAAGAGAAGAAATAGAAAAAGTAAATAGCCAAATTGAGCAAGCAGAAAGAAATTATGAACTAAATAAAGCAGCAGAATTAAAATATGGAAAATTACCAGAATTAAAGAAACAACTAGAAGTAGAAGAAGAAAAGGCAGAAAAAGAAAAAAATGACGACAATAGCTTATTACGTAATAAAGTAACAGAAGATGAAATTACAAAAATAATTTCAAGATGGACAGGAATTCCAGTAGCAAAATTAATGGAAGGAGAAAGAGAAAAACTATTGCATTTAAGTGATATATTGCATAAAAGAGTAATTGGCCAAAATGAAGCAGTAGAAAAAGTATCTGAAGCAATTATACGTTCAAGAGCAGGAATAAGTGACCCACGTAGACCAATAGGTTCATTCCTATTTTTAGGACCAACAGGAGTAGGAAAAACAGAACTGGCAAAAGCATTAGCAGAGAGTTTATTTGATGATGAACATAATATCGTTAGAATTGATATGTCAGAATACATGGAAAAATATTCGGTTTCTAGATTAATTGGTGCGCCTCCAGGATATGTTGGTTATGAAGAAGGAGGACAATTAACAGAAGCAGTTAGAAGAAAACCATATTCAGTAGTACTTTTTGATGAAATAGAAAAAGCACATCCAGATGTATTCAATATTTTATTACAAGTATTAGATGATGGAAGGATTACAGATTCTCAAGGCAGAACAGTAGATTTCAAAAATACTATAATAATTTTAACTTCTAATTTAGGTTCAGAATATATATTAGAAGGAATAGGGGAAAATGGCGAAATATCAAAAGAAGCACAAGATAAAGTAAATACTTTATTAAAACAAAGCTTCCGTCCAGAATTTTTAAATCGTTTAGATGAAATAGTATTTTATAAACCTTTAAAGAAAACAGAAATATCTAAAATCTTAGATTTATTAATTATAGACCTAGAAAAAAGATTGGAAGATAAACATATTCACCTAGAGCTAACAGATTCTGCTAAAAATTATTTGATTGATAATGGTTATGATGAAATATATGGTGCTAGACCTTTAAAGAGATTTGTTCAGAAAAAATTAGAAACTTTAATTGCTAAAAAGATTTTAACACAAGAAATTTTACCAAATTCAACAGTTACAATTGACTGCGAAAATAATGAATTATACTTAAAAAGAAATTAAACAATAGCATAAACTACTTGACGCTAATAAAAATCTAGTATTATAATAATATTAATTTCCAACAAAGTATTGGAAACTTAATTAGCAAAAACTCAAAATAAGACAACTGTCAAGGAGGTAAAAAATGAAAAACAATTATCAGAATTTAAATGAACATGAGAAAGAAGAACATAGCATTTGTCCTTCAAAAGAATTTGTAGATGCTTTATTAACACGTTGTGCAAAAGAACTAGGAGTGGAATACATTCCAGAGCCAGAGCCAAAACTAAAACCAGAAGAAGAAAAGATAATAAAGGAGATTAAAGAACTTAAATGCCAATTAGACAAAAAAATGGGAAGTAATTATCGGAAATTAAATGTACATGAAAAAGAAGAACATAACAGGTTTTTATTAAATGAATATGAAGGACATAGCATATGTCCTTCAATGGAGTTTGTAGATGCATTATTGACACGTTGTGAAAAAGAGCTAGGAGTGGAATACACTCCGCCAGAACCAGAAGAAAACGAACTAATAAAGAAGATGCGCAAAGCCGAACGGGAATTAAAAAAAATATTAAAACCATGGCAAGAGTCAGAACCAGAAGAAAAAAATAACAAAGAAGATTAGAGAATTTTGTAGCAAAAAATAAATAATGATAAGTTTTTCTATTAAAGGTCGCATTTGCGACCTTTAAATTTCAACTTTAGGCTGATACTTCTCAAGCCACATATTAACCTGGCACAAATAAGCCATAAGTTGAGGACCGGTCATAAGCTGGCCGAACCAAGGGCGAGAAAAAGCCTTACCATCAGTCTCAAGAATATCTAAAATATAATTTTTATTCAAAATATAATTGATAGGAGCATTAGGATTTTTCATAATATCAGAAAGCATAGATTTAACAGTATTTAAATAAGTTGGATTATGAGTTTTAGGATAAGGAGATTTTTTCCTATCAACAATTTCCTCAGGAAGAAAATCACGGCAAATATATCTAAGAAGACCCTTTTCACGACCATTTAAAGCCTTCATTTCCCAAGGAATATTCCAAACATATTGAGCTAATCTATAATCACAAAAAGGAACACGAAGTTCAAAACCATTATACATAGCCATTCTATCAGAGCGGTCAAGCAAAGTCTGCATAAACCAATTTAAAGTCAAATGTGAAATCTTTCTTTTTTCAGCAGTTTCTTTAGAATCAGAATCAAGAATATCAACTTCAGATAAACTCTCATTATATCTATAATCAATATAATCTTTTAAAGTAATCTTATTTGAAATATCAGGATTTAGCAATTTTTGTCTTTCATTTATAGCAATAGACCAAGGAAAAGTACCACTATTTAAGCTATCTTCACGAAAAAACCAAGGGTAACCACCAAAAATTTCATCAGCACACTCACCAGTTAAAGAAACAGTCATCTCTTTTTTTACATTTTTACAAAACAAAAGCAAAGAAGAATCAATATCTGCCATACCAGGCATATCTCTAGCAATCATAGCATCTTCAAGATATTTAGCCAATTCAGGAGTATCAATAACAATAGAATGATGATTAGTATGAAGATTCTTATTCATAAGACTTATATAATAATTATCTGAATTTGGCTGAAAATCACTTTTAACAAAATTTTTATCATTATCCACATAATCAATAGAATAAGTATCTAATGGCGGTAAATTTTCTTTTTCACAATAATCAGCAGCAAATTTCGTAATAATACTAGAATCTAAACCACCAGAAAGAAAAGTACACAAAGGAACATCAGAAACTAACTGACGAGTAATAGCATCATTTAGCAAAAACTTCACTTTTTCACAAGTTACTTCTAAATTATCAGTATGAGGCATAGAAACAAGTTTCCAATATTTCTGAATATGCAAACCAGAATCATTATATATAGCAAAATGAGCAGGCTTTAATTCATTAATATCTTTAAAAATAGTTGTTCCAGAAGTATGAGCAGGACCAATTCCAAACAATTCACTTAGCCCTTTATTATCAATAATTTTTTCAACACCAGGATATTCAAAAATCGCCTTTAACTCTGAAGCAAAAATCAAATTATCATTAAAAAATGTATAAAATAAAGGTTTAACACCAAAATGATCTCTAGCCAAAAATAATTCCTGATTTTTTGAATTCCAAATAGCAAAAGCAAAAATACCATTCAAATGATGAACAACATCATTACCATAGTAAATATAACTTTTAAGCAAAATTTCTGTATCACAATGACCTTCAAATGTAAAACCATTATTTAATAAGACTTCTTTTAATTCTTTAGTATTATAAATCTGACCATTATAAACAATTACATAATCTCCAAAGCTATATTTTTCAATCATCGGTTGTTTTCCGACCAGAAGGATCTATAACAATTAGACGCTTATGAGCCATACAAATATGATTTCCAATGTAATAACCTTCTTCATCAGGACCTCTTTTAGAAAGAGTAGAATTCATTTTTTTTAATAAATCAATTTCTTTTGTATATTCAAACTTTTTCTTTAAATTTGCAAAACCAACAAATCCACACATATTTACCTCCAAAATTAATATTATAATTATATTATGCCTAAAAAATAAAATATGCCATATTAAAAAATGTAATAAATATAAAAGCAAATAAATTCATTGACAAAGTTCGACACAAGATATATAATTTCATTCGGAAAAATAAAAAATGAAAGGAACGGAATATTATGAATTTACTACAAAAAACAATAAAACACTTATGTTTAATAACAAGACATAAATGGGTCGTATTTAAATTATGTTGCAAAGTAGGACAAGTAAAAAGAGGAATATTACATGATTTATCAAAATATTCATGGACAGAATTTTCTGAAAGTATAAAATATTATAACGGAACCCGTTCACCAATAAGAGAATGTAAAGAAATAAACGGATATTCTCAAGCATGGTTACACCATAAAGGAAGAAACAAACACCATACTGAATACTGGTATGATGTAAGTGCTCCAGAGCAAACACCTATAATGCCATACCAATATGTAGCGGAAATGCTATGTGACAAAATGGCAGCAGGAATTATATATCAAGGTAAAAAATGGACAAAAGAATATGAAATAGGATATTGGTTAAAAGAAAAAGACAAAGTTTTAGCAAATCCAAAAATAAAAGATTTAGTAACAGACTGTTTAACACAAGTAGCAGAAAAAGGAATTGATGCAGTATATACAAAGAAAAATTTCAAAGAACTATATAAAAAATATTGCAGCTAAAACTATATATAAAGAAAAAAATTCGCAAAAATATGATAGGAATACAAAAAATATTATTTTTAACATTGACAAAAACAAAAAATACTAGTATAATTTTATAGTGCACAAATAGAAAAAATAGTTTAGCATATATTTGTGGATAAAAAAATAAGTTAAAGAAAATAAGATATATACATATCTGTTAAGGAGGGATTTTAAATGGCACAACCAAAAAGAAGATGGTCAAAAGCAAGAACACATGCAAAAAGATCAACATGGAAAAAAGAACAACCAACATTTTCAACATGTCCACACTGCCATGAAGCAGTATTACCACACAGAGTTTGCGGAAATTGCGGATATTATGATGGTAAACAAGTAATTGCAAAAAAAGAAGCTGAAAATGCTTAATTAAACAAGTATATGATGATGAGAAACTATAAAACATAGTTTCTTTTTTTATATTCTAGGAAAGTTTTTCGAACTTCCTATAATATAAAAAACAACAATGCACAGAAAATTTATTTCATAAATTTTCGCGCACGAACAAATACGCGGACTATAAAATATTTTAATAGGTGCTAATGTTATTAATGTCCGCTTTTGTTCTTACAATCTACAATACGTGACCAGTATAATTGAAAAATTTCCAAAAATTAGTTATATTAAAAACAGTTAGATGTACACAAAATAAAAAATCATTTTTTAAAGGTTGTACATAGGAAAGGAATGGTAATAATATGAAAAGTATTGTAGAAAAAGATGTAGAAAAAGAACTAGAAAGCATTTATGGTATAGAACACTGCAAAAGAGAAATAATAGACTATGTTAAATATCTAAAAATTAGTAAAAAAAGCAAATTTGCAAATTATAACATCATAATACACAACAGTTCTAATTATCCAGGAGAAACAAAAAACAGATTAATAGATTTTTTATGCAAAATGTTAAAAAAAGAAGAAATAATAAAAAAAGGATGTGAATTTATAACAGAAGAGCAAATAAAACTTTTCGATAAAAAGGAAGAAAAAGGAAGCAAAAGACAAAAAAAGGCAGAAATAAAAATAGAAAAAGACTTAATAATAATTGATGCAGAAATAATAGATAGATGTTTAGACAATTATACAGAACAAATAAAAGAAATGATGGAAAAATTCAAAGACAAAGTATACATAATAGTAGACAATAGTTATAGAGTAGGAGAAATAAACGCATTACTTAATAAATATTATGATTGGTTTTTCCAAATTGATAAAATATCAGAAAATGACAAAAAAGATTATATAATAAACTTATTAACAAAAAATCAAATAAGCATCAATAAAGAATGTAATTATATTGACAAATTAGCAGAAGAACCATTTTTTATAGTAAAATCAAGAATTAATCATATTATTTTAAAATGCAAAATCACAAACACAAACGAAATCACAGATGAATTTGCAGAAAAATATCTAGAAAATCAAGAAACAGTTAACGAAAAAACAAATAAAACAATAAAAAACAAAAATCCAAGATTAGAATCTTTAATAGGAATTGAAGACATAAAAGAAGAAATAAATAAAATAGTAAATTATGTGAAAATATGCAAAAAAAGAAACAAAGGAATGCCAATGCTACATATGTGTTTTACAGGAAATCCAGGAACAGGAAAAACAACAGTAGCAAGGATTATAGGAGAAATATTCAAAAAAGAAAGAATCTTATCAAAAGGACAATTTGTAGAAATTCATGGAAGAGACTTAGTTGGAAAATATGTAGGCTGGACAGCAAAAGAAGTACAAGATCAGATAAGAAGAGCAAAAGGAGGAATTCTATTCATAGATGAAGCATATAGTCTAAACTCAGATACAAAAGGAAGTTTCGAAGATGAAGCAATAGCAACATTAATAAAAGAAATGGAAGATAAAAGAGATGATATATGTATCATATTAGCAGGATATCAAAAAGAGATGGAAGACTTAATAAAAAGAAATCCAGGGTTTGAAAGCAGAATACAATTTTATCTAAATTTTCCAAACTATAGTGAAGAAGAATTATACGAAATATTTAAAAAACTCGCAAAAAAAGAAGGATACAAAATTTCAAGAAATGTGAAAGAGGTATTGCAAGAAGACTTCAGACAAAAAAATAAATGCTCAAACTTTTCTAATGGAAGATATGTAAGAAATATATACGAAAAAATAAAAATAGAACAAGCAAATAGAGCACTTAATGAAAAAGATGAAAATATAAACTTAATAAAAAGAAGTGATGTAGAAAAAGTACTAGAAAATGAAAAGCCAGCAGAAACTCAAAAAGTAAAAATAGGATTTTCAATAAATTAAAAATGTTTTCCTATAGATATTGTATTTTAAGAAAAATATGATATTATAAAAGAAAAAATTAGACAAAAAAGAAACCAAAAGAGTTTCTTATGAAAGGAATAGGAAAATGGATTTATACGAGAAAAACGGAAATATACTATATATTTTAAACATATTAAAAAAATACAGTGACGAAGAACACAAAATGACAGCTACAGAAATACAAAAAATGGTAAAAGAAATATACAATATAGAAATAGACCCACGAACAATAAGAAGGAATATTAATTTACTAAAATACAAATTCAATTATGACATAAGCACAAGAGAAGAAAATGGAAAAGGATATTATATAAACCGTGACCCAGAAACAGATTTTGAACCAGGAGAAGTCAGAGCAATAATAGACAATTTTAGTTATGCCAACTATATAGTACCAAATATAGCAAAAGAAATCATAAAAAAATGTAAAAATATGCAAACAGTCTATGAAAATGAAAAATTAAAAGATTATCAAATATTTTCTGTAAATAACAAGACAGAAAATGCAGAGGTCATAAAAAATATAGAAGATATATCAGACAGCATATATAACAATAACAAAATAGAGTTTGAATATTGGAAATACGCAATAACAAATAAATTAGAAAAGCAAATAGTAAGTACTCCAGTAGTTTCACCATATGCAATTGTATATAATAAGCAAGAATTTTATTTAATAGGAATAAAAGAAGGACAAAATAAATTTTATCATTATAGATTAGACAGAATGAAAAATGTAAAAAAATTAGACGAAAAAATAACAATAGAAAAAACAAAATCACAAATAAAAGATTTTGCAGAATCAACAGTTGAAATGTTTGGCGGAAAAAAAGAAGAAATAGAAGTAATATGTGATATACATCTTATAAATGCTGTTTTTGACATCTTTGGAAAAAATATTACAATTGAAAAAATACCAGGAGATAGCGAAAATTTTAAATTAATTGTTGATTCAAACACAATGGGATTCAAAATGTGGGCAATGAGGAACATTGACATGGTAGAAGTTGTAAGACCACAAAGCCTAAGAAACGAAATGAAAGAGATATTAAAAAAAGCAGCAGAAAAATACAATATTGATAAAAAATAATATAAAAAACATATGTAAAAATTATTATATATTGAGAAAAGGTTAAGTAAAATTTCAACAAAGGTATAAAAAACGTGAAACATACAACAAAAACAAGCATAAAAAACGTGAAACTCAATTTCAACAAAAAATTTCGGATATACAAATAACATAAAATCAATTCCTCTATATGCTACATTCTGTATAAATTAATTATAATTATATTGAAAATACATAATAAATATGATATACTTATAAAGGTTACATAATTTTAAAACTGCTAAAAAAAAGCATAGTCTAATAAAATAATTAAAAATATCACACTAAGGAGAAAACAAGTGAAAAAAATTGTAGTAGTAGGAGAAAATGCAAAAAGGTACTTTTTGAATGAAATACAAAGAAAAGCCGGAACACCATTCATAGCAACACCTACAGAACCTATTATTATTACAGACCAATCAGATTCAGAATGGTATTTGGAGTTTTTTAAAAACATAAAACAACTGAACTTAACTGATGAAGTTACATTTTTAGCTAAAACAAATTCAAAAAAAGATCATAAAGAAGGGATTAAAACCAAATCAAAACTAGGAAAGATACAACGAAAAGTGCTAATATTCCTTGAAGAAAATGAAGGCAAAAAGTTTTCTAAAAAAGAAATTTCTGATGCACTAGACTTATATCAATATGTAGCTAAAAGAGCATTGAACAATCTAGCTGAAAAAGGACTTATAAAAAAAGATGAAAATGAAAAATTTTTTAAAGAAATAGAAATAGAGGAAATACTATTATAAAAAATTTATTAGAATATGCTTAATAAAAAACAGTAAAAAGTAGAAATTTCAAAAACTGCTAAGAAAGTAGTTCAAAAAAACGCGAATTGGAAAATAATTTTTCTGATTTGCGTTTTTTTGTCAGTATTGCTATTCTTATTTTTTTAGACAATAAATCAATAAATTTTAGTAAGCGATCGATAAAACACGTATTGAAACCATTTTTAGATCTGGTGTAAAATAAATACACAAAGATATAAAGAGGAATTTTTTAATGCAATTATACAATGAAGATCAAAAAAGATCATATATAGCAGAATATCATGTGAGCGGAAAAAATAAGACTCTGTTTGCAAGAAAAAATGGAATACCAGAATCTACATTTAGAAAATGGGTAAAAGAAGAAAATGTAGATACTTTTGGTATGATAAGAAGGTGCTTACGAAGAACTTAAGATTGATGATGAAAAATAATATTAAAAACTAATAAACCTCAAGCTCTGTCCTTATTATATAGGATTAAGTTTGAGATTTCAATACGTGTTTTTATCGATCGCTTACTTAAAACATTTCAAAAGCATGTTAAAAGGACTATAATTTTGTTTCTTATAGTATTGATACAGCTTCGTATTTCTGCATAAAGTTTAGCAAAAGGGTATTTAATAAGATAGCTAATCAAGTAAAATAAAGAAATACCAAAAACTGTAAAAAGTCAACAAGCCGTAAGAAAAAAACATAAAAAAGATTGACAAAAACAAAAGTAATAGGTAAAATAAATACATAATGTATCCACTAGAGATACAAAACATATATTGAAAATAAAAAAGAAACAGCAAAGGAAAAGGCTAGATAGCATGAACATTGAAAAGCAAATATAAAATTTTAGAGTTTTATAACTTTATAGGAAAAAAGTTTATGCTATAAATAGCCTAGGAAACAAAAAGAAAAAAAGAGCAATATGCAAAAATACAGTAAAAAAGTATAATAAAAAATATGTGTAAATAATAACCAAAGAAATAAAAGATAAAGGCAAAAACAAAAAGGAAAACTTTATCTAAAAAAGAAAGGGAGGATAACAGATGAAGATACAAGACAGAATAAAAATGAAAACAAAAAGCAATAAAGGTATAACTCTAATAGCATTAGTAATTACAATCATTGTACTTTTAATACTTGCTGGAGTAACAATAGCAGCACTAAGTGGAGATAACGGAATATTAAAAAGAGCAACAGAAGCAAAAGAACAAACAAA
Source organism: uncultured Clostridia bacterium (assembly GCA_934169775.1). Taxonomy (GTDB): domain Bacteria; phylum Bacillota; class Clostridia; order TANB77; family CAG-508; genus CAG-269. The sequence goes on along the minus strand of CAKPOI010000026.1, from coordinate 975 downwards.
TCAAAAAAATGATGAAGAAACAGAAAAATTAGCAGGATATGAAAGTACAATAGACCAATATGCAAATGGAGCAACAGGAGGTTCTGGAAACGGAGGCCAAGGAGGCTCTGGAGGAGGAACAGGAACAAATTTTACAAATGTAAATACAGCAGATTCAAATCCAGCAGGAGTAGTACCTGAAAATTCAACAGTAGTAGAAGCAGATGCAAGTAAAGGAATAGTAATAAAAGATAAAAATAATAATGAATGGGTTTGGATAGAAGTTCCAAAAACAACAGTATTTACAGGATTAACAATAGATACAACAGGAACATTAACAGAACAAAATTATACAGATATAAAAAATAAATTAATAACATATGCAACAACATATAGAAGTTCATGGACAGATGAATGGTATGCACAAGATGGAAGTACATTAGTAACAGCAGGTAAATCTAATTTAACAGAAGCACAAAAAGCTTTGACAAATGGATGTGGATTAACATATGATGAATATAAAGCAGCATATCAAAAAATGTTAAAAAGTATATATACTTATGGAGGATTTTGGATAGGAAGATATGAAGCAGGAATAGAAGGAACTACAACAGAAACAACGAATGCGAGAACAGGCTCATCAGCAAGAATAACAATAGGAACATCACCAAAAGCTATAAGCCAAAAAGATGCTATACCATATAACTTTGTATATTGCAGTGAGGCACAAGCTCTAGCTAAAGAGATGACACCAAATAATAATTATACAAGCAGTTTAATGTTTGGAATACAATGGGATTTAGTGTGTAAATATTTAGAAGTTAAAGGAAAATTAACAACAGCAAATATTAATTCTGATAGTAGTGCATGGGGAAATTATAGCAATGTAACAAGAACAATAAGCAGTAACAAAGCAAATCAATCAACAGATTATGGAAGCACTTGGAAAGTAATAACAGGAACAAAGCCAGCAAGTAGTGTTTTATTAACAGCAGG
>CAKPOI010000025.1 GCA_934169775.1 uncultured Clostridia bacterium | reverse complement strand
ATTATCAACATTATTAAATGCAATATATATTGCAATCAGATTATTTGTTGATTTCGATATAAATTATTTTGAAATAATGTATGTTTCAGTTGCAACAATATATTTATTTGCAGCAATATTTATAATAAAAGATGATTTTATAAAACAACAAGCAGAATTAATGAAAATTATAGAAGTTCAAAAACAAGTAAGAAAAGAAATGGATGAAAAAAAGGAAGAACCAAAAGACAAGTCAAATGACAAAGAAAAAGAAGAAAAGAAAAAAGAAAATGATAAGCCAGATGAAAAGAAAGAAGAAAAAGAGGATACGCCTACTCCAGAAGGCAATGCTTAGTTAGTTGAAAAAATTTTTTGTTGGAAAAGAATTAAATTTTGGCAAGGCAAATTTTATTTAAAAGGCAAGGGCGCATACTTGTTGTATGTAACCGCGTTTTAAATAAAATTTAACACAGCCAAAATTGTAATTATTTTTCAACCAGAGGAAAGGATGATGAAAATATGAAAAACAACAAAGACAATAAAGATGACAATAAAAAAGATAAAAAGATATTGATTGGACTAACATCTTTACTAGTAATACTAATAATAGCAATAGTAGCAACAACATTTATTCTAAAAAACAATAAAGACAAAGATGATACAGAGCTAGCATATACAGATTTAATAAAACAAATAAGTGAAGGCAAAATAGAAAAAGTAGAAATGACAGTAGGAAGTACATCAGTAAAAGTAAAAGTAAAAGATGAAGAAAAAGAAAAAAATTCAGTAGTGCCAAATACAGAAGCATTTATAACATTAGTACAACAAAAAGTAGCAGAAGGAAATGAAATAGAATTAATACAAAAACCAAAAAATGCATTTACACAAATTTTAACAATATTAATAAGCTTTTTCCCAACACTAATAATGATAGCACTATTTATAATGATATATAAAATGCAAGGATTAGGTGGAGAAAAAGGAAAAGTATATGAAGACACAGAAAGAAAGACAAAAGTAAGATTTAAAGATGTAGCTGGATTAGACGAAGAAAAAGAAGAATTAATAGAAATAGTAGACTTTTTAAAAACACCAGAAAAATTCACAAAAATGGGAGCAAAAATACCAAGAGGAGTATTGCTATATGGAAAACCAGGAACAGGAAAAACACTAATAGCAAAAGCAATAGCAGGAGAAGCAAATGTGCCATTTATATCAATGAGTGGATCTGAATTTGTAGAAATGTTTGTAGGTTTAGGAGCTTCAAGAGTAAGAAAATTATTTGAAAAAGCCAGAAAATTAGCACCATGTATAGTATTTATAGATGAGATAGATGCAATAGGAGCAAGAAGAACAGGAAACAGTGGAGGAGAATCAGAAAATAATCAAACACTAAATCAACTTTTAGTAGAAATGGATGGATTCAGTTCAGAAGAAACAATAATAGTATTAGCAGCTACAAACAGACCAGAAATGTTAGATAAAGCATTATTAAGACCAGGAAGATTTGATAGACAAATAACAATACCATCACCAGATATTAGAGGAAGATTAGAGATTCTAAAAATACATGCAAAAGACAAAAAAATCTCTGATAATGTCAATTTAGAAAGCATAGCAGAAGATACAGCAGGATTTACAGGAGCAGAACTTGCAAATATCTTAAATGAAGCAGCAATAATAGCAACAATAAACAAACACGAAGAAATCGAAAATGATGATATAGAAGAAGCAGTTAAAAAAGTAACAGTAGGATTAGAAAAAAAGGAAAGAGTAATATCAGACAAAGACAAAAAATTAACAGCATATCATGAAGCAGGACATGCAGTAGTAGGAAGATATTTACCAACACAATCAAATGTAAAAGAAGTATCAATAATACCAAGAGGAGTAGCTGGCGGATACACAATGTACAAAAGTGACGAAGACAAATATTATATATCAAAAACAGAAATGCAAGAAAGACTAACAGCATTATTAGGTGGAAGGGCAGCAGAAAAACTAGTACTAAATGACATTTCCACAGGAGCCTCAAATGATATAGAAGTTGCTACAAATATTGCAAGAGATATGGTTACAAAATACGGAATGAGTGATGTTTTAGGTCCTATTGATTTTAAAGGAAAAGAACCTTATGAAATGCAACTTTTTGGAGAAAACATAGGTGATAAAATAGGACAAGAAGTTAAACTTCTTATTGATTCAGCATATGAAAGAGCTCAACAATTATTAGTTGAACATAGAGATAAATTAGAAATAATTGCTCAAACTTTATTAGAAAAAGAGAAAATTAACGAAACAGAATTTAATAAAATTTTTGAAGAAGAGCTGTAGAAGTTACAGCTTTTTTTCAAAAAAATAAAAAAAGGAGAAAACATGATAGCAGAAATCATAATAAATAGAACAGCCAAAAAGCTAAACAGAACATTTGACTATCAAATACCAAAAGAAATGGAAGAATACATATATGTAGGAACAAAAGTATTAGTACCATTTGGAAGAGCAAAGAAACTAGAAGAAGGATTTGTAGTAGGATTTAAAGAAAAAACAGAATACGAAGTAAAGGAAATAGCAAAAATTGAAGACAACCTAACAGAAAAGCAAATAGAACTAGCAAAATGGATGGCAAAAAAATACTACTGTAGTGTAACAGACTGCATAAAACTAATGCAAACACCTGGAACAAGAACAAAAGAAAACAAAATAAAAGACAAAACAATAAACAGTGTATACCTAAAAAAAGAAGCGGAAGAAATAGAATACGAAATACAAAGTGGAGCAATAAAATCAGAAAAACATAAAAGAGTATTAAACTTTATAAAAAACAATGAAGGAGCAACAATACCAGAAATAGAAAGTTTTACAGACTGTTCAAGAGCAATAGTAAACACATTAATAAAAAATGGATACTTAGAAATAGTAGAACAAACAGTAAAAAGAGACCCACTAGCAAATAAGCAAATAGAGAACACAAAAAAATACATATTAAATGAAGAACAGCAACAAGCATATAATCAAGTACAACAAGCAATAAAAGAAAAAAGATTTGAAGAATTCTTATTATTTGGAATAACAGGTTCAGGAAAAACAGAAATATATTTACAGCTAATAGAAGATATAATAAAAGAAGAAAAATCAGCTATAATATTAGTACCAGAAATATCACTTACACCACAAATGATAGAAAGATTTGTATCACGATTTGGAAAAGAGCAAATAGCAGTATTACACAGTAAACTTTCGATAGGAGAAAGACATGATGAATGGGAAAGAATAAGAGAAAACAAGGCTAAAATAATAATAGGAGCAAGGTCTGCAATATTTGCACCAATACCAAATTTAGGTCTAATAATAATAGATGAAGAACATGACAGCTCATATAAATCAGAATCAAACCCAAGATATGATGCAAAAGAAATAGCAAAAAAAATGGCACAAGAAGAAAAAATACCATTATTATTAGGAAGTGCAACACCAGAAATAGAAACATATTATAATGCAACAGAAAAAAACAAAATAACATTATTAGAACTAACCAAAAGAGCAAACAATGCACAATTGCCAAAAGTAGAAATAGTGGATTTAAAACAAGAATTAGCAAATGGGAATCGTTCAATGCTAAGCAGAGAATTATATAAAGACATAGAAGAAAACTTGAAAAACAAACAACAAACAATACTATTTTTAAACCGTAGAGGATATTCAACATTTGTAATGTGTAGAGAGTGCGGATATACCGTAAAATGTGATAATTGCAATGTAAGTATGACTTATCACGGATACGAAAATAAACTAAAATGTCATTATTGTGGAGCAGAAAAGCCAGTGGCTACAAAATGTCCAGAATGTGGAAGTGATAAAATAAGATATTTTGGAACAGGAACTCAAAAATTAGAGCAAGAAATTATAAAACAATTTCCAGGAAGTACTACAATAAGAATGGATGTAGATACAGTAAACAAAAAAAATTCACATGAGCAAATTTTAAACAAATTTAGAAATGAAAATATAGATATTTTAATAGGAACACAAATGGTAGTAAAAGGCCACCACTTTCCAAATGTTACACTGGTTGGAGTTATAGCAGCAGATAGTTCATTAAACATAGATGACTATAGGGCAACAGAAAGAACTTTTCAAATTTTAACACAAGTGGCAGGCAGAGCAGGAAGAGGAGAATTACCAGGAAAAGTTATAATTCAAACATATAATCCAGAAAATTTTAGCATACAAGCTGCTCAAAAACAAAATTATTTAGAATTTTACGAAACAGAATTAGCTTTGCGAAAACAGTTGAAATATCCACCATTTTGCGATATAATAGTAATGAAGTTTGAAGGAAAAGATGAAAATCTAATAAAACAATTAAGTTTGCAAAGCTATAATTATTTGAAATCAATTCAACTTGAGAACATTCAAGTGTTTAGACCTGCACCTGCTCCAATTGATAAAATTCAAAATAGATATAGGTGGAGAATTATTATGAAAGGAATTATTGATGAAAATTTTAATTCTATTTGCAATAATTTATTAAATAAAATTTATATGAAAAATTTAAAAGATGCTAGAATTAGTATTGATGTTAATCCTAATAACATGGTCTAGTTGAAAAATAATTACAATTTTGACGTCGTCAAACTGACGGTGGCAAACGCAGTAAACAGAAAGGAAGAGTGAGGAAAAAATGGCAATAAGAAACATAAGACTTGAAGGAGATGAAATATTATACAAAAAATCAAAAGAAGTTGAAAAAATAGATGAAAGAGTACAAGAACTAGTAAAAGATATGATAGAAACAATGCACAAATACAATGGAGTTGGACTAGCAGCAGTGCAAGTAGGAGTTTTAAAAAGAATAGTAGTAATAGACTTATATGATGACAATGGACCAATAGTTCTAATAAATCCCAAAATAATAAAAACAAAAGGAGAACAAGAGGTAGAAGAAGGATGTTTAAGTTTTCCAAACAAATTTGCAAAAATAATTAGACCAGCAGAAGTTATAGCAGATTACACAGATTTAGAAGGAAATCTAATAAGAGTAAAAGCAAAAGAACTATTAGCACAAGCAATATGCCATGAACTAGATCATTTAGATGGACAAGTATTTGTTGATAAAATCATACCAGGTACTTTAGAATATATTGAACCAGAAGAAAACAAATAATTAGATATTATTATTAATGCACAAAATTTAAGAAAGGAAGATAAAAATATATGAGAATTATATTTATGGGGACACCAGATTTTGCAGCAGAAAGTTTAAAAGCAATATATGAAGCAGGCCATGAAATATTAAGTGTAGTAACAAATCCAGACAGACCAAAAGGAAGAGGAATGAAGTTAATAGCCACACCTGTAAAACAATATGCACAAGAAAAAGAAATAAAAACATATCAACCACAAAAAGTAAAAGGAAACACAGAATTTATAGAAGAATTAAAAAATCAAAAACCAGATGTAATATGTGTAGTAGCATATGGAAAAATATTGCCTAACGAAATTTTAGAAATACCTAAATATGGATGCATAAATGTACATGCCTCTTTGCTACCAAAATATAGAGGAGCAGCACCGATTCAATGGGCAGTACTAAATGGAGAAAAGACAACAGGAGTAACAACAATGTATATGGATAAAGGCATGGACACAGGAGATATAATATTAAAAGAAGAAACACAAATAGGAGAATATGAAACAACAGGAGAATTATGGGAAAGACTATCTAAAATAGGTGCAGAATTATTAGTAAAAACATTAAAAGAAATAGAAGACGGAACAGCCAAAAGAGAAAAACAAGGAAATGATTACACAATGGCACCAATGCTAGAAAAAAGTATGGCTCAAATTGATTGGGAAAACCAAACAGCAGAACAAATAAAAAATCTAGTAAGAGGCCTAAATCCAATAATGGGAGCATACACATATGTAAATAATAAAAAAATAAAATTATGGAAAGTTGAACTAAAACCTATAACAGAAGAAGAAACAAAAAAAGAAAATGGATCTATAATTTTATCAGATTGTAAAAAAGGATTAGAATTTAAAGCAAGAGATGGAATAATAAAAGTAATAGAAATACAAGGAGAAAACGGAAAAAGAATGAAAGCAGAAGACTATTTAAGAGGAAATAGTATTATATAATAAATTTGCAATTATCACAGATAAAATTTAAGTTAAAAAATTTTAATAAGTCCACGTACAAACAAATACGCGGACTTTAACATTCTCTAAATAATATTCAATTTTAAATATACAAAAACATAAAAAAATTATAAATCTAAATTTAAAAAAGGCAAAAAATGTAAAGCAAGAAAAGTATAAAAAGCAGCGAAAAAAGCATGAAGCAATTTACCAAAAATATAAGGTTTAATAGACAAATCACTATTAGAAATAATACTCCATACCTGAAGAAGAACAGAAATGCCACCAAAACCAAGTAAAAAAGCAGTAATAATAATATTTATAGAAAGATGCTTAACTTTAATAAGAGCAATATTATTAATACCATTAGTAATTTCTAAAAAGCCAGTCAAAATAGGACTAATAAAATTAGAATCAATATGTAAAAAATTAAAAAAAGGAGTCAAAAACAAAGCAAAACTATGCAATAAACCACTACTCTTAAAAATAGAAATAACACTAGAAAAAATAACCACAAAACCACCAATAAGTAAAATAGTATTAATACTATTAGTAATACTTTCACTTAAAACACTACCAAGATTAGAAAAAGTAACAAAATTAGTATTTTTAGAAGAAACATATTCAGAACTTATTGAGCCACGAGATAAATCATTTTTCCAAAATCTAAAAATAAAGCCAACAGAAATACATGCTAAGATATGTGTAATAAGCAGTAAAAGACCAATAGAACTATTACCAAACATACTTATACCTACAGTGCCAACAATAAATAAAGGTCCAGAATTATTAGTAAAACTCAATAATCGTTCACATTCAATTTTAGAACAAATATTTTTTTTCCTAAATTCACAAGCAATTTTAGCCCCAACAGGATAACCACTAATCAACCCCATAATAAAACAAAAAGATCCTTTACCATCAATATTAAAAATAGGTCTCATACATTTATTCAAAACTCTACCCAAAAAATTTACAACATTTGTATGTAATAATAACTCAGTGGCAACAAAAAATGGAAAAAGTGAAGGAACAACAGAAGTAGCCCACAAAGTTAAACCATTTTTAACAGCAACTAAATTATTTTTAGAAAAAAGTAAAAGACAAAAAGCAAAAATCAAAAAAAGAATAGCGAAAAAATTTCTCCTCAATTTAATAACAAAAAAGTGAAACTTTGGCATAACAAATTATATTCCTTTCTGGCTTAATAAAACATAATCCATTAAATAATATTTATTTTTAATAAAAATATGTATAAAAAAAATAAAAATGTAAATAAAGTAAATAAGAAAAAATTAATAAAAAGGAAGGAATAAATAAATTTATGAAGAAAGATAAAAATAAGAATTTTGAAGAAGAAATAGAAGAAAATGTAACCATGTATGGCGAATTTGTATCAAGTTATTTTGCATGGGTACCACCAGAAAAGCAAAAAAAAAGAGCAAAAGAGTTAGATGAAAAAACTAAAAAACAAAAAAATAAATAATTATAAGAGACTAAAACCTTATAACTAGTATAATGAAAGGAGAAAAAAGTATGACATATAAATTTACAAACAGCTCTAGCAAAGCAATAGAAATGGCAAACAACATAGCCAAAGAGTTAGGACACAATTATGTAGGAACAGAACACATATTATATGGTTTATCAAAGGCAGAAAATGGAGTAGCAAGTAAAGTACTACATAATCAAAATATAACTGATGAGGAAATATTAAAAAAAATTGAAGAATTAATAGGAAAAGAAGAATCAATATTAGAAGTAATAGATTTCACGCCAAGAACCAAAAAAGTATTAGAAAATGCCTTTACAGAGGCAAGAAAATTAGGATACAATTTTATAGGAACAGAACATCTCTTAATAGGAATCTTAAGAGAAAGTGAAAGCATAGCATCAAAAATTTTATCAGAATTAAATATAAATCTAACAAAGCTATATAATGAAATAATCAAAGTAATACAAGAAGGAGAAAAAATAGCAGGAAACCAAAACGGAAAAAATAGAAATGGCGAAGACGGATATAACGAAATAAAACCAAAAATAAACAAAAAAAGAGGAAGCTACAGTAGAACTCCGACATTAAATCAATTTGGAGAAGACTTAACTATAAAAGCAGAAGAAGGAAAAATTGATCCAATAATAGGAAGAAAAGAAGAAATAGAAAAAGTAATACAAATCTTATCAAGAAGAACAAAAAACAATCCATGTTTAATAGGAGAACCAGGAGTGGGAAAAACCGCAATAATAGAAGGACTAGCACAAAAAATAATAGATGAAGAAGTCCCAGAAATACTAAAAGGAAAAAGAGTTGTAAATATAGATATATCCGGAATGGTAGCAGGAGCAAAATATAGAGGAGACTTTGAGGAAAGAATAAAAAAAGCATTAAATGAAGTAAGAAAAGCAGGAGACGTAATATTATTCATAGACGAAATTCATACAATAGTAGGAGCAGGAGCAGCAGAAGGAGCAATAGATGCAGCAAATATATTAAAACCACTTTTAGCAAGAGGAGAAATACAATTAATAGGAGCAACAACTATAAATGAATATAGAAAATATATAGAAAAAGACATAGCATTAGAAAGAAGATTTAATCAAATAAAAGTAGAAGAACCAAGTGAAAAAGACACAATAGAAATATTAAAAGGAATAAAAGACAAGTATGAAGCACATCACAATGTAAAAATATCAGATCAAGCAATAGAATCAGCAGTAATACTATCAGAAAGATATATAAATGATAGATTTTTACCAGACAAAGCAATAGATTTAGTAGATGAAGCATCATCAAGAGCAAGATTAAAATCATATATAGAACCAGAAAAACTAAAAAATATGCAAGAAGAATTAGAAAAAATAAAGAGAAATAAAGAAGAAGCAATAATAAATCAAAAATTTGAAAAAGCTGCAAAACTAAGAGACCAAGAAAAAGAATTAAAGGAAAAATTTGAAAAAGAAGAAGAAAAATGGAAAAACAAAAATAGTAAATCTGTAATAACAATAACAGATGAAAGCATAGCAGAAGTAATAGCATCAACAACTGGTATACCAGTCAAAAAAATAACTCAAAATGAAAATCAAAAATTGAAAAATTTAGAAATAGAATTGCATAAAAGAGTAATAGGACAAAATGAAGCAGTAGAAGCGGTAAGTAAAGCAATAAGGAGAGGAAGAGTAGGCTTAAAAGACCCAAAAAGACCAATAGGTTCATTTCTATTTTTAGGACCAACAGGTGTAGGAAAAACAGAATTAGCCAAAGCATTAGCAGAAGTATTATTTGGAAACGAGAATGATATAATAAGAATCGATATGTCAGAATATATGGAACAACATTCAGTATCTAAATTAATAGGATCTCCACCAGGATATGTAGGATTTGAAGAAGGTGGGCAATTAACAGAAAAAATAAGAAGAAAACCATACTCAGTAATATTATTAGACGAAATAGAAAAAGCACATCCAGATGTAATGAACATATTACTACAAATCTTAGAAGATGGACATTTAACAGATAGTCAAGGAAAAATAGTAAATTTTAAAAACACAGTAATAATAATGACATCAAATTTAGGAGCAAGAGTCATAACAGAAAGAAAAGCACTAGGATTTTCAAGCAATGCAAATGAACCAGAAAAACTAGAAAAACAATATGAAGAAACAAAAAAAGAAGTAATGGAAATTGTAAAAAAAGAGTTAAGACCAGAATTTATAAACCGTATAGATGAAATAATAGTATTCCATAAATTAGAAGATAAAGAAATTTATCAAATAATAGATTTAATGTTAAAAGGCGTCCAAGATAGACTAAAAAATGAAAAATATAATATAACAATAGATGAATCTGTAAAAAAATTTATTGCTAAAAAAGGCATAGATAAAAATTTTGGTGCAAGACCTTTACGTAGAACAATTCAAAATCTAGTTGAGGACAAACTTGCCGAATTTATTTTAAATGGAAAAATTAATAAAAATGAAAGTAAAACTATATATGAAAAAGAAGAAGTACTAAATATAAGATAAATTTTAAATTTAACATATGTGTTTTTGGGGACGGACTCAAAAAAAACTCACAAGAAAATTTTTTTATACTAATATTTTCTTGATTTTTATTAAAAAATATGTTAAATTATCATTATGTAACTTAAAAATTTCCAATAATAATATGGAGGAAAAAACATGGAAAAAACAAAAACGTATTCATTTATGGCAATTAATCTTAGGAGAACAATTGCAGATGTGGCCATAAAATATGGTTTAGAATTTCAAGAAAATGGAGAAGAAGAAAAAATCACTATTTGGGGTGAAGAAACAGAAATGAGAGCAGCAGTTCAAACCATAAAAAGAAAATACGGAATAATTGGTTAAAAGCCAATGAAGGTCATTAGATTATAATTATCTAATGACTTTTTTAATGAAAAAGTATTAATATAGCCTAAGTTTGACAGTAAAAAATACAAGTGGAATTTAGTTAAAAAAACTTACAATAATATAATCACATAAAAAGTTTACAAAATGCACAAAAAGTGGTAAAATGGATAAAAAGAGATTTTTAAAGGAGGTTGACTATAATGGAAAAATTTAAAAACAAAATAATAACAATATCAGGAGAGCCTGCAAGTGGCAAATCAACAGTAGTACAAGAAATCAAAAAAAGATATGAAGAAAAAGGATATACTGTACATGTAATATCAGTCGGAAATGTATTTAGAGAGATGGCCAAAAAAGAGTATATGAAAAAATATCCAGAAAAAACAAATGTTAGTATAGCAGATATACAAAATGATAAAGAATTTATTTCCAAAGTTCACTATATAGATAAAACAATAGATGAAACAATTGCTAAAAAAGGAAAGGAATTTTGTAAAGTAGAAAGACCAAATGATGTTTACATTTTGGATTCAAGATTAGCATGGCATAATGTTCCGAATTCATATGCAATCAGATTAACTGTAAACGAAGCAATCGCAGGAAAAAGAGTATTTAATGATAAAAAAAGAGGAACAGAAGATAAATATGATACATTAGATACTGCTATACAAAAAACAAGAGAAAGAAAAAAAGGAGAAATAGAAAGATATAAACAAAGATATGATGTTGATTTATCTGACGAAAATAATTATGACTTAGTTGTAGATACTTCTTATACAAACACAAGAGAATTAGCAGAAATAATAATTGAAGGAGAAGAAAAATATAGAGCAGGAAAATATTATCCTAAAAATTGGGCAAGCCCAACAAATTTCATGCCACTACAACTAGGAAGAATAACCGGTCAATTATCAATGGCAGGAAATAGTATAGAAAGTTTAGCAAAGAAAATAAAAGAAGAAGGATATAAAGCAGAAGAAGGAACTTTAGAAATAATAAAAAGAGATGGAAGAAAATATTTATTAGAAGGGAATCATAGAACATTTGGAGCACTATCAGCAGGAAAAACAATACTACCATATCAAGTTGTAAAAGAAGAAAATTCAAAAAATAAAAATACAACACTAATTACAGAATTTGATTCATATAAAGAATATATATATGATTATGCTGATGGAATTAAATACTATGGAGGAAAAGTTGGAAATATAGAACAATTACAAAACTTTGAAATACAAGATTTGTTAGCAATGAACAATATAACAGAAAAAATGATTGTAGAACAAAATGATAACACAGAACGTTAAAATAAAAGATAGCTAATTACAAAAATTGTTAACAATGGAAAAAAATGATATGAGCAAGTTTTTGGAACAAAAGCGAGGTACTGCATTATGATAAGATGTAAAGAGTGTAACTTAAAAAAACCAAAATTTTATACATGAAAATTTTTAAAGAGGCCAAAAGCCTCTTTTTTTGATACATATAAATTTTATGTATACAAAGAAACTATAAATTTGAATAAATTTTTAAACTCAGCTTTTTTATACTGACTTTTCAGTCTAAAGAAAAAAAACAAAAAATATGATATAAATTACACAATAAAAATAATTAATATATGTTACACAAAAACGCAGTAATTAGTAAAAATAAAGACTTAAAAAGCTTATATAGTAACAAAAGTAAAGAAAGGAACACGACAAAAATGAGTGAAAAATTATATCAAACAATAGAAATAAAAAACTTAAAAGAAATGTTAAATAAAACAAAAGAAATATACAGCAATAAAATAGCATACAAAATAAAAAAAGGAGAAAAAGAATATCAAACATATACACATAAAGAAGTAAGAGAAATGATAGACGGGCTAGGAACATCATTAATAGAAATGGGATTAAAAGACAAAAGAATAGCAATAATAGGAGAAAATAGATATGAATGGGAAATAGCATATTTAGCAATAGTATGTGGAACAGGAATAGTAGTACCATTAGACAAATCATTACCAGAAAACGAAATAGAATCACTAATAGAAAGATCAGAAATAGAAGCAATAATATATTCAAAAAAATATGAAGAAACACTAAAAAAGATAAAAGAAAACCAAAAAACAAAATTAAAATATCTAATCTCAATGGATAGCAGCCAAAAAACAGAACACACATATTCAGAAAAGGAACTAATCAAAAAAGGCCAAGAATTAATACAAAAAGGAAACAAAAAATTTATAGAAGCACAAATAGATAACGAAAAAATGAGTATAATGCTATTCACATCAGGAACAACATCAAAATCAAAAGTGGTAGCACTATCACATAAAAACATATGTTCAAATCTAATGGATTTAGGAAGCATATTAGATGTAACAAGTGATGACACACTATTATCAATATTACCGATACATCATGTATTTGAATGTACAGTAGGATTTTTATTTTCACTATATAAAGGAGCAACAACAGTATTTTGTGATGGAATAAGACATGTGATAGAAAATTTAAAAGAGTATGAAGTAACAGTAATGGCATGTGTTCCAGCAATATATGAAAGAATATTTGCAATAATAAGAAAACAACTTGAAAAACAAGAAAAGCTAAAAGAAATATTAGAAAAAGAAGAAAAACTAAAAGAATCAACAATGGAAGAAAGAAAAAAAGCATTTAAAGAAATCCATGATATGTTAGGAGGAAAAATAAAATTACTAATATCAGGAGCAGCATCAATAGATCCAAAAATTGAAGAAAAATATAGACTATTAGGAATAAATATGGTACAAGGATATGGACTAACAGAAACATCACCAGTATTAGCAGTAGGAACAAACAAAGAACACAAAGTAGGATCAGTAGGAAAAGCAGTACCAAGTGTAGAGGTAAAAATAGTAAATTCAAATGAAGAAGGAATAGGAGAACTAGTAGTAAAAGGACCAAACATAGCATTAGGATATTATGAAGACGAGAAAGCAACAAAAGAATCGTTTAAAAATGGATGGTTTTATACAGGAGACCTAGCAAAAATAGATAAAGAAGGATACATATTTATATGTGGAAGAAAGAAAAGTGTAATAGTATTAAAAAATGGAAAAAACATATTTCCAGAAGAAATAGAAAATCAAGTAAATAAAATTGATGGAGTAAAAGAATCATTTATATTTGGAAAACAACAAGGAGAAGACAAAGAAAACATAAAAATAAATGTAGAAATAGTATATGACAAAGAAGAATATAAAGAAAAAACAGAAGAAGAAATCTATAAAGAAATTTTTGAAAAAATAAAAGAAATAAATAAGCAAATGCCAAAATACAAAGCAATAAAAGGAATGATTTTAACAGAAGAACCATTAATAAAAACAACAACAAATAAAATAAAAAGGCAAGCAAACTTAGAAAGAATAGAAACAAAAGGTTGAAAAATAAATTGTACATTGGAAAGGAATGAAATAAAAAAATGAAAATAGGATATTTATTTTCAGGTCAAGGAGCCCAAACGATAGGGATGGGAAAAGACATATACGAAAAATATGAAAGTGCAAAAAAAATATACAATAAAGTAGAAGAAATAACTGGAAAAAACATAAAAAAAATATCATTTGAAGGACCAGAAGAAGAATTAAATAAAACAGAAAACACACAATTAGCAATATTAGCAGAAAGTTTAGCAATAGCAAAAATATTAGAAGAAAATAATATAAAAGCAGAAAGTACAGCAGGATTAAGTCTTGGAGAATATACAGCACTAATAGAAGATGAAATATTTGATTTAGAAACAGGAATAAAAATAGTACAAAAAAGAGGAGAAATAATGCAAAATTTAACTCCTGAAGGAAACTGGAAAATGGCAGCAATACTAGGAATGGAAGAAGAAAAAGTAGAAGAAATATGTAAAAATATAAAAAGCGGATTTGTAGTACCAGCAAACTACAATACAATAGGGCAAATTGTAATATCTGGAGAAGAATTAGCTGTAATAGAGGCAGGAGAAATAGCAAAAGAAAAAGGAGCAAAAAAAGTAAGTATATTAAATACAGCAGGACCATTTCACACAAAAAAATTAGAAAAATGTTCAAAAGAATTAAAAAAAGAATTAGAAAAAGTAACAATAAATAAAAAAGAATCAAAAGTAATAAAAAACATAGATGGAGAAAAATACACAAAAACAGATAACATTAAAGAGATACTAGCAAAACATCTAATAAGTCCTGTAAAATTTACTAAAGTATTACAAACAATGTATAATACTGGAATAGATACATTTGTAGAAATTGGACCAGGAAAAACATTAAGCGGATTTGTAAAAAGAATGAAATTTGAAAAAGAAATAAAAATATTAAACATAAACAATGTTGAAAGCTTAGAAAAAACAATAGAGGAGTTGAAAAAAGATGAATAATAATTGTGACACAAAACAAATAGCATTTATAACAGGAGCAACAAGAGGTATAGGAAAACAAATAGCAATAGCATTAGCAAAAGAAGGATATAATATAGCAATAAATTACAGAAAAGAAAACGAAGAATTAAAAGAAACAAAAGAACAAATAGAAAGCAATAATGTAGAATGTTTAGCAGTACAAGGAGATGTATCTAATTTTGAAGACACAGAAAAAATGGTAAAACAAATAATAGAAAAATACGGAAAAATAGATGTATTAGTAAACAATGCAGGAATAACAAAAGATATGTTATTAATGAGAATGAAAAAAGAAGATTTTGAAAACGTAATAGATGTAAATCTTGTAGGCACATTTAATATAACTAAAAATGTAATACCATATATGATGAAACAAAAATCAGGAAGAATAATAAACATATCATCAGTAGTAGGAGTAAGTGGAAATGCAGGTCAAACAAATTATTCTGCATCAAAAGCAGGAATAATAGGATTTACAAAAAGTCTAGCAAAAGAAGTAGGAAGCAGAAACATACTAGTAAATGCTGTAGCACCAGGATTTATAGAAACACAAATGACAGAAAATCTAAAAGAAGAAATGAAGCAAGAAATAAGTAAAACAATACCATTAAAAAGAATGGGAAAAGCAGAAGATGTAGCAAATGTAGTTAAATTTTTAGCTTCACCAGACAGCTCATACATAACAGGACAAGTAATAAACATAGATGGTGGAATGTTAATGTAGATGTTTTTAGTGTTTTTGGGGACGGAGCAAAAAAACATTAATGCTTTTGGGGACGGAGCAAAAAAACATTAACAATTTAAACTAAGTATATAAAATATTAAAGGTTTATAGGTATCCATTAAAAACCTAAATATAAAAAACAAGGAATGAGAAATATACAATGGAAAGAAGAGTAGTAATAACAGGCTTAGGAGCAATTACACCAATAGGAAATAATGTGGAAGAAATGTGGGAAGGAATAAAAGAAAACAGATGTGGAATAAATGAAATCACACTATTTGATAATACAAACTTCAAAACAAAACTAGATGCAGAAATAAAAAATTATAATCCATTAGAACACTTTGATGTAAGACAATCAAGAAGATTAGATAGATCAACACAACTAGCAATAATAGCAGCAAGAGAAGCGGTATCCTCATCAGGAATCACAAAAGAAAACACAGATTTTGATAAAATAGGAGTTTTTGTAAGTTCAGGAATAGGAGGATTAAGAACAATTCAAGAACAATGTGAAATAAACAAAGAAAAAGGAAACAAAAGAGTATCACCAATGTTTATACCAATGTCAATTGCAAATATGGCAGCAGGAAATATAGCAATAGAATTCGGCTTTAAAGGAGAATCAATGTCAATATTAACAGCATGTAGTTCATCAACACATGCAATAGGAGAAGCATATAAAACAATAAAGTTAGGTGAAGAAGACGTAATAATAGCAGGAGGAACAGAAGCTGCAATATGTGAAGTTGGAATAGCAGGATTTGAAAATATGAAAGCATTATCAGCAAGTACAGATATAAGAAGAGCTAGTATCCCATTTGACAAAGAAAGAGATGGATTTGTAATGGGAGAAGGAGCAGGAATGATAATACTAGAAGAATATGAACATGCAATAAAAAGAGGAGCAAAAATATATGGAGAAATAATTGGATTTGGAGCTACTACAGATGCATATCATATAACATCACCATGCCCAGATGGAGAATGTGCAGCAAAAGCCATGCAAAAAGCAATAAAAAATGCAAATATAAAACCAGAAGAAATAGATTATATAAATGCACATGGAACATCAACACATTTAAATGATTCAACAGAAACAAAAGCAATAAAATTAGCTCTAGGAGAAAAAAGTAAAGAAGTAATGGTAAGTTCTTCAAAAGGAAATTTAGGGCACTTATTAGGTGCAGCAGGAGCAGTAGAGGCAATTATATGTGTAAAAACACTAGAAAATCAAATAGTTCCACCAACAATAAATTACAAAGAAAAAGATGAAGAATGTGATTTGAATTTAGTAGTAAATGAATCTCAAAAAGCAAATATTAATATAGTAATGTCAAATTCTTTAGGGTTTGGTGGACATAATGGTTCAATAATTATAAAAAAAGTATAAAATAAAAGCTTGTACAACTTAAAATTAAAGAAAGGGATGAAAATAAAATATGGAATATGAAAAAATTAAACAATTAATGGAAGATATGGGAAATTCAAAATTATCATCTATTGATATAGATTTTCCTGATGGAACAAAAATAAGAATGAAAAAAGCAGAAAGCACAAGTGAGAAAATAGCAGAAAAAGAGATAAAGCATGATATAAAAGAAGAAATTCAACCAATAGAAGAAAAAGTAGAAAATCAAAAAATAGTAAAATCTCCAATGGTTGGTACTTTTTATTTAAAACCTTCTCCAACATCAGAACCTTATACTGAAATAGGTAATGAGGTTAAAAAAGGAGATGTTATTTGCATTATTGAGGCTATGAAATTGCTGAATGAAATTGAGTCTGAGTTTGAGGGAAGGGTTAAGGAAATTTTAGTAAAAGATGGAGAAACAGTAGAGTATGGTGAGCCATTATTTATAATAGGTTAATTGAAAAATATTTACAATTTTGGCTATGTCAAACATCATTTAAAATTTAATCAATGTACACTTGTACACCTCATAAATTTTAAATTCGTTTTCCTTGCCAAAATTTAAATCTTTTCCAATTAAAAAAAACAGAAAATATTTACAATTTTGGCTATGCCAAACGAACAACTAGAAAGGAAAAAAGTAAAATGTTAAATAAAGAAGAAATTAAAAAAATAATTCCACAAAGAGAGCCATTTTTAATGATAGATGAAGTAGAAGAATATATTCCAGGAGAAAAAACTATAGCATATAAAAATGTAAATAAAGAAGAATGGTATTTTAAAGGACACTTTCCAGGAAATCCAATAATGCCAGGAGTATTAATAGCAGAATCATTAGCACAAGCAGGAGCAATAGCTATATTATCAATGGAAGAAAACAAAGGAAAAAATGCTTTATTTGGAGGAATAGACAAAATGAGATTCAAACAAATGGTAATACCAGGAGATAGATTAAAACTAGAGGTAAAAATAATAAAAAGAAAAGGACCTATAGGAATAGGAGAAGGAATAGCAACAGTAAATGGAAAAGTTGCAGCAAAAGGAGAATTTACATTTGCGGTAGTTGAGTAATTGAAAGGATGTGATAAAAAATGAATAAAATTTTAATTGCAAATCGTGGTGAAATTGCTGTTAGAATAATAAGAGCATGTAAAGAAATGAATATAAAAACAGTAGCAGTCTATTCAGAAGTAGATAAAGATGCACTACACACAAAACTTGCAGATGAAGCAATTTGCATAGGACCAGCAAATTCCAAACAAAGCTATTTAAACATCAAAAACATAATAGAAGCAGCATATATAACAAAAGCAGATAGTATACATCCAGGATTTGGATTTTTATCAGAAAACTCACAATTTGCAAAAATATGTGAAGAATCAAATATAAAATTTATAGGACCAAACTCAAAAGTAATAGAATTGCTAGGAAACAAATCAAACAGTAAAGAAATGATGAAAAAAGAAGGAATACCAGTAATACCAGGATCAGAAGGAAGCATAAAAAATTTAAAAGAAGCAATATTAACATGTGAAAAAATAGGATATCCAGTATTATTAAAAGCAGCAAATGGTGGAGGCGGAAAAGGAATAAGAACAGTAAACAATTTCGATGAACTTGAAACAAATTATAATATAGTAAAACAAGAAGCCAAAAATTCATTTAATGATGATGAAATATATATAGAAAAATATATAAAAGAACCAAGGCATGTAGAAATTCAAATTCTAGCAGATGAACATGGAAATGTAGTACATTTAGGAGAAAGAGACTGCACAATACAAAGAAATCATCAAAAATTAATAGAAGAAACACCATCACCAGTAATAGACGAAAGACTAAGAGAAAAAATGGGAAACGCAGCAAAAAAAGTAGCAAAAGCAGCAGGATATACAAGTTGCGGAACAGTAGAATTTTTAGTAGACAGTGACAAAAACTTTTATTTTATGGAAATGAATACAAGAATTCAAGTAGAACATCCAATAACAGAAATGATAACAGGTATAGATTTAGTAAAAGAACAAATAAAAATAGCAGCTGGAGAAGCAATAAAATTCAAACAAAAAGAAATAGAATTTAGAGGACATGCAATAGAATGTAGAATAAATGCCGAAAACCCAAGCAAGAATTTCATGCCATCACCACGGAAAAATAAAAGAAATAAATTTACCAGGTGGAAATGGTATAAGAATAGATACAGCAATATATAATGGATATACAATACCATCTAACTATGATTCAATGATTGCAAAAATCATAGCATATGGAGCAAATAGAAATGAAGCAATAAGCAAAATGAAAAGAGCATTAGAAGAACTAGTCATAGATGGAGTGAACTCAAACAGAGATTTTTTATTTGAAATTATAAAAAATCCCAACTTTATAAGAGGAAATTATGACACATCATTTATAGAAAAAGAGATGAGGTAAAAAAATGATTGTAGATAAAATAAAAAAAAGAGAAAACATAAATGTAGTTAATAAAAAATCAAAAATAGATATTCCAATAGGAAAATGGGTAAAATGTGATAAATGCAAAGAAATACTATATAAAGAAACTGTAAGAGAAAATTTTAGTATATGTCCAAATTGTGGGCATTATTTTAGAATGCATATAGGAAAAAGACTAGAAACAATAATAGACAAAGGAACATACAAAAGGTTTGATTTAAACATAGAAACAACAAATCCATTAGAATTAGAAGACTATCCAAAAAAACTAAAAACATTAAGAGAAAAAACAGGACTAGAAGAAGCAGTGGCATGTGGAACAGGAAAAATAAATGGTAAAAATGTGGTTATTTGCATAATGGACAGTGGATTTTTAATGGGAAGTATGGGAGCAGTAGTAGGAGAAAAAATAACATATAGTATAGAACAAGCAATAAAATTAAAGTATCCACTAATAATATTTACAGTATCAGGAGGAGCAAGAATGCAAGAAGGAATAGTATCACTTATGCAAATGGCAAAAACAACATCAGCAATTTCTAAACTTGATGAAGCAGGAATCTTATATATATCTGTATTAACAGATCCAACATATGGAGGGGTTACAGCATCATTTGCAAGCCTTGGAGACATAATTTTAGCAGAACCAGGAGCAATGATAGGATTTGCAGGACCTAGGGTAATAGAACAAACTATTGGAGAGAGCTTACCTGAAGGATTTCAAACAGCAGAATTTTTATTAGAACATGGATTTATAGACAAAATTGTAGAAAGAAAAGAAATGAAAGATACTATTAGTAAGTTAATTGAATATCATAAGATTAAAAAATAATTGATTTTTTAGAAAGGAAGCTAAAAGAAATGAAAGAAGCGGAAAAAATATCTGCTTGGGAAAAAGTAGAAATAGCAAGAAATCCAAAACGAAAAACAGCAATAGATTACATAGAAAAAATATTTGATGAATTTATAGAATTACATGGTGATAGAGCATTTAAAGATGACAAATCAATAATATGTGGTTTAGCAAAAATAGAAAATCAGCCATTTACAATAATAGCAGAGCAAAAAGGAAGAAATGTAAAAGAAAATATAGAAAGAAATTTTGGAATGCCTAATCCAGAAAGCTACAGAAAAGGAATCAGATTTATGAAACAAGCAGAAAAATTCGGCAGACCAGTAGTAACTTTTATAGATACAAAAGGAGCATATCCAGGAATAAATGCTGAAGAAAGAGGACAAGGAGAAGCAATAGCAAAATCAATGTTTGAAATGGCAAAATTAAAAGTTCCAATAATAAGTATAGTAATAGGAGAAGGATCATCAGGAGGAGCATTAGCAATAGGAGTGGCAAATAAAATATTTATGTTAGAAAACGCAATATACTCAATACTATCACCAGAAGGATATAGCAGTATATTGTGGAAAGATTCTAGTAGATTTAAAGAAGCGGCAGAAAAAATGAAATTAACAGCAAAAGACTTATATGAAATGAAAATAATAGATAAAATAATAAAAGAACCAATAGAAATGGATGCAAAAAGTTTTAAAGAAGTATCAGAAGATATGAGAAAAGAAATAAAAAATGAAACAAAAAAGCTACTAAAATTGGATGAAAATCAAATTATACAAAATAGATATGAAAAATTTAGAAACATAAATTATTTCAAAAACGTATAAAATGAAAAAATAAAAACTTTTCATTATTATGTGTGTACATTTTACACAAAGTAAAGAAGATATAAGATAAAAAATGAAAGGAATGGAAAAAATGATATTAGAAAATAAAAAAATATTAATAATGGGAATAAGAAACAAATGGAGTATAGCATATGGAATAGCAAAATCAGCATATGAAAATGGAGCAAAATTAATATTTACATATATGGGAGAAGACAATAAAGGAAAAATAGAAGAATTAATCTCAGAATTTAAAGGTAGTAAAGCATATGTATTAAATGGAGCTTCAGAAGATGAATTAGTGAAACAAACATTTACAAAAATAAAAGAAGAAAATGGAAAAATAGATGGAATTGTTCATGCTATAGCACATGCTAACACAGAAGATTTACATAACAAATTTATAAATACAAGTAAAGAAGGCTACTCTCATGCTGTTGATGTAAGTAGTTATTCATTTGTTTTAGCAGCCAGAATGGCAAAAGAAATAGATTTATTAAATGAAAATGCAAGTCTAGTCACACTAACATATCATGGTTCAACTAAAGTATTAGATGGATATAATGTTATGGGAGTAGCAAAAGCTGCCTTAGAAGCCAGTGTAAGATATTTGGCAGAAAACTTAGGTGAAGAAGGCAAAAGGGTAAATGCAATATCTGCAGGCCCTATAAAAACATTATCAGCCAAAGGAATAAAAGACTTTTCTTCTATATTAACAGTTGTTGAAGAAAAAGCTCCTCTACATAGAAATGTGACTACAACACAAATTGGTAATGTAGCAACATTCTTATTAAGTGATATGTCAGATAGCATTACAGGACAAGTAATTTATGCTGATAGTGGATATAGTATTATGGGAATATAAATTATTAAAGTAAGAATTTAAAATTATAAGTGGAAAAAGTTAAATACTATTAAAAAGTAAGAAAAAAGCAAAATTGCAATTAAAATATTGAAATAAAATACAAAAAATGGTAAAATATATAAAAAATTTATAAAAGGAGATTTTATTTATATGAAACAAGATGAATTAAAGCGGATGATTGAAGATGTAGTAACAGAGTTAATTGACGAAAAAATCGAAGCAATGTTTGATGAAAAAATGGAAAAACTACTTTCAAAAAGTAGAAAAGACTGGATCTTAGAAGTCAGCAATGTGTTAAAAGCAGAAAAACTAAGTGACAAATTATTAAAAAAAGAAATAGAAAAAACATTAGATGAACTTGAAATGCCAAAAAAATACTTAGGATATGAATATACAAAAATAGCAATATTCCATTGCCTAAAAGATAAAACCCTGCTACATAAAACAACAACTTCATTATATCCTATTATAGCGAAAGAATTTAATACAGCCACATATAACATAGAAAGAGGTATAAGAAAAGTAAAAGAAAAAACATTTGAAAAAGGTAACAAAGAAAAAATATTAGAAGTTTTTGGCAGCAATGAAATACCCCCAAATGTAAACTTTATTTACCAGCTTATATGTTATATACAAAATTAAAAATCTCTTAATCAAGCTACTTAATTTAAGTAGCTTTTAAAATTTAATTAACTTTTTTACATAGTTCACAAAAAAAGATATAGATTTAAAAAAAATAAGATAAGATCATAATATGTGCTAAAAAATAAAATAAATTTTTAAAAAAATAAAGTCGAAAAATGTTGATTTATAAAGGTTTTTGAAAGCTACAAAAAAAAACTTTAAAATTTTTTAAAAAAAGTGTTGACAAAGAGATCAAAAGAGAGTATAATACGAATTGTTCACGCGGGGAGCGAGAACAAAGAACATTGAAAAGTAAACAATAAAATCCTTTAGAGAATAAACCGAAGCGGTATAAATTTTAGAAATAAAATAAGTACCG
>CAKPOI010000024.1 GCA_934169775.1 uncultured Clostridia bacterium | reverse complement strand
TAAAAGCCTTCCATATGATAAAATATTTATACTTAAAAAACAAAAGTTTTTTAAAAGTGATGTTAATCTTTGAACTTTAGTAAATGTATATAGCTAATTTTATAACATACACCAACAAAAAATGCAATACTGAATTACAAAAAAAGTTTTTGATATACTGTATAAAATTTTACGAAACAGTTAATACTGTAAGTAAAGCTAGTTTTTAACTTTTTTGTTAAGTTCAAAGCTTAATAAAAAGAATTTAAGAAAAGAAGGGAGATTTTGAAATGAACAAAACGAAGAAAAACACAAGAGGAATCACACTAATAGCACTAGTAATTACAATCATTGTACTTCTAATACTTGCAGGAGTGACGATTGCAGCACTAAGTGGAGACAACGGAATATTAAAAAGAGCAGCAGAGGCAAAAGAACAAACAAATCAAAAAAATGATGAAGAAACAGAGAAATTAGCAGGATATGAAAGCACAATAGAACAATATGCAGATGGAACAACAGGTGGAGGTTCTGGAAATGGTGGATCTGGAGGAGGAACAAGTTCAAATTTTACTAATATAAACACATCAGATACAAATCCAGCAGGAGTGTTACCTGCAAATTCAACAGTAATAGAAGCAGATGCAAGTAAAGGAATAGTAATAAAAGATAAAAACAATAATGAATGGGTATGGGTAGAAGTACCAAAAACAACAGTATTTGCAAATTTAACAATAGATACAACAAAAGAACTAACAGAACAAAATTATACAGATATAAAAAATAAACTAATAACATATGCAACAACATATAGAGGTTCATATAAAGATGTATGGTATGATGGTTGTGGAATGACTTCAGATGAATATACAACAGCATATCAAAAAATGTTAAAAAGTGTATATACTTACGGAGGATTTTGGATAGGAAGATATGAAGCAGGGATAGAAGGAAGCATAGATGATGTATCAAAAGCCAGAACAAACCATACAACAGTAACAATAGGAACATCACCAAAAGCAATAAGTCAAAAAGATGCAATACCATATAACTTTGTATATTGTAGTGAGGCCCAAGCTCTAGCAAAAGAAATGACACCAGACAGTAATTATACAAGTAGTTTAATGTTTGGAATACAATGGGATTTAGTATGTAAATATTTAGAAGTAAAATCAACATTAACAGCTGCAAATATTAAGTCAGACAGTAGTATATGGGGAAATTATAGAAATGCAGAAATAACAATAACAAGTGACAAAGCAAAACAAGGAAGTAGTTGGACAGCAATAACTGGAAAGAAAGCAGTAAATAGTAGTATTTTATTAACAACAGGAGCATCAGAAGAAACAAATAAAATGAATATATACGATTTTGCAGGAAATGAATGGGAATGGACATTAGAACATGAAACTTCCAACAATAACAATCCTTGTGTTTTCAGAGGAGGTTGCTACGGCAATGGCAGTAGTTCAGCATCTAACCGTTTTCCCTATAGCTCGACCCACAGCAATGACGACATCGGTTTTCGTTCCATACTTTATGTAAAATAGACGGAATAAAGGACAGATGTAGAAGCAAATTACCAAGATGTATGAGACTCTGATATCCGGACACAATTGTTGAAACATAAGAAATACAAGGGATTGAGAGAAAAAAATCCGACTAATATAGTAGAAAAATATAAAAATAGCAACACATTCCAGTACACAATATTGCGAATGTGTTGCTATTTTTTATATAATGGTTCTAAAAACCAATAATTTCTTGATAAGCCTCTATAGCAAAATGATCAGTCATACCAGAAATGTAATATAAGATACAATGGCAAAAATCATTTTCACTATCAGAAGAAAATAAAATAGTATTTTTATGTGAGTTATTATTTCCAAAATCATAATACATATTAACAAAACCTTTAAAACTATTACCAAGTTTAGGATAAACAAGACAAAGTTTATTTAAACTAGCCTGTAAATCATTAGAATAATAAGATTTCAAAACATTATATATTTCATTTAGAACAACTTCAAAATACCTAATAGAAGGTTGAAGTCTATCACAAAAATAAATATTTTTGTAATTAAAAGCTTTTAATTCATTTAGCAAATTAAGAGATTTATCTGAAAAACATAAGCCATTATCAAAAGAAGAATTCATACACAAATCATAAATTAAGCCATTTATCACATTAGTATTATTTATATTTTCAAAAGTATCTATACCAAGTAAATTATGAAGTTCACTAGTACGATTATCTAAGATACCAAGAGTAATACTATCTTCAATATCACGACAAACATATGAAATTTTATCTGAAATCTTAACAACACAACCTTCCCAAGTATAAGGAGCAAACTGATTTGGTTTAGCATAATCTTTTAAATCAATAAATTCAGTTCTAGGTCTAAGAGAATTTTCATCAATTTCACCACAATGAGAAATAATACCATCTCTAACTCCATAAGTTAGATTCATGTTTTGCTTACAATTATCAGAATCCTCTAATAATTCAATAAAATCAACAAAATCCAAACCATTTTTTTCATGCCAAAAGCTAAAACCTAAATCTCTCATAGAAATAGAAGACAAAATTTTCTCACCAGCATGGCCAAAAGGACTATGACCTAAATCATGAGCAACAGCAATAGCATGTGTTAAATTAGTATTTAATCCTAAATATTGAGCAATTGTATGACTAATAGAATCAACATGTGTTACATGTTCAATTCTTGTACAAATATGATCATTATCTGGAGAGAAAAAAACTTGTGTTTTGTGTTTTAAACGGCGATAAGCCGTAGAATGAATTATACGAGTATAATCACGTTCAAAAATATCTCTTAAATCAGTATCTCTTTGATACAAAGGTTTAATACGAGAAATTATATTTTCCCAATTCGAATTATTGGGATTAGCCGCATATTCTGAAAATTTTTTTATAGAATCCATAATACCAATCCTTTCCGATTTTTTAAAAAATAGATAGTAATGAAATTTTCAAACTACTAATCATTATAAAAAATTTAATTGACTTTTAAATTTAATGTAGTATAATTTTATAAGATAATTATACTACAAAAGAAATAAAAAAAATAGCGAACAAACAACAAAAATTATACATATGAAATGGAGGAAAACTCATGGGAAAATTATTTGTAATTGAAGGAACAGATTCTAGTGGAAAACAAACACAATTAGAAAAGCTAAAGGAAAGATTTGAAAAAGAAAATATTGAATATAAAAGTATAAGTTTTCCAAATTATGAAAGTAATAGTTCAGAACTAGTAAAAATATATTTAAGTGGTGAATTAGCAGAAAATCCTAAAGATATAAGTCCATATATAGCTTCAACATTTTATGCTGCAGATAGATATATAACTTTTAAAAGAGAATATGAAGAATATTATAATAATGGTGGAATTATATTAGCAGACAGATATACTACATCAAACATGGTACATCAAGCTGGAAAAATTAAAGATGCAGAAGAAAGAAAAAAATTCTTAAATTGGTTATGGGATTTTGAATTTAATTTATATGGATTACCTATTCCTACGCAAGTAATTTTTTTAAATATGCCTACAGAATATGCAATTAAATTAATGCAAAATAGAAAAAACAAAATTACAAAAGAAGAAAAAAAGGATATTCATGAAAGACATCTTGACCATTTAAGAGATGCCTATAATGAAGCATTAAAAGTATCAAAAAAATATAACTGGTATGAAATAAAATGTGTAAAAGATAATGAAATTCGCACAATAGATGATATTCATAAAGAAGTTTTTAATGAAGTAAAAAAATTTTTATAATAAAAATGAACAATAAAAAACTTTAAGTTTCGCAATTGAAAAAAATTCTATTTGTAAAGGAAAGGAAGTAAAGAAAATGCTTAATTTTATAAAAGATGATTTTGACGAAAATACAGATGATATATTAGACTCAATAAATAAAATGATACAAAATGGTAAAATTGAGAAAAACGAAGAAAAAAGCCAAAAAAACGAGAAAAACAAAGAAAATTAGAAAAAATTAACAAAATTAAAAATCTAAAGACAAAAATAAATCAAAACAAAATTTGGAATAATTATGAAAAAATGTTATACTATTAATCGATGGTGCATTATTCTAGTCATGCAATGTTTTACGAGGGTGGGGCTAAAAATCCACTAAAGGGCACATCGTTGAAGTTTCTTGTATTTGCGCGAAATGCCAGTTTTGTGTGAATATAGGGAGTAAAGAATCTAGGGTATTATGTAACGGCATACATAAGACTCCCTATTTTCGCGGAGGCTTAAATAGAAAAATTTAAGTATAACCTATGGTGAGTGCCAAGACACAAAATACATAGAGTAGCCTGTCTCGAGTGAATGTGAGGGGATTAATTTTTCAATGATATTTATATTTTGGCCAAATGTAAATAATCTGTGTTATGAAACCACATTTGCAAAAAAGACTAGTAAAACAAGGTTGTATGTCAAGGAAAACTTCTAGAATGTTTGCTATCACTAGCATGAAAGTCTAGGGATTAAGGTACAGATTTAAGTGGCGATCTGGTGTCTATTTTATAATAGATGCACCCCTTAAACGGAAACGGCTAAGACAGTAATGTCAAGCGGGAGGTAGAGAAATTCAACCAGACCTAAACTGTAAAATTTACTTAGACTTTTACCATCAAAAACAATAAAAAATAAATATAAATAAAAAACATAAAAAGGAGCAAAATAATAATGGAAAAAAGCAAAAAAGAAGAACACTCGGAGAATTCAACATTAAAATGGTTTATTCAAGTATTTACAATGACATTTATATTATCAATCATATTTTCTTATGTATCAACAAATGGAGTATCAAATCTAAGTTTAATACCAGCATGCTTAATACTAATATTAGTAATAGCAACAGGTATTTTATTCGATATAATTGGTGTAGCTGTTACTGTAGCAAATGAAGAAGAATTTCACGCAAAAGCTACAAAAAAAGTCAAAGGTTCAAAAAGTTCAATAAAATTAATAAAAAATGCATCAAAAGTAGCTAACATATGTGCAGATGTTATTGGTGACATTTGTGGTGTATTAAGTGGAGCAATAAGTGCATTAATAGCAGTCAAAATAACAAATCAATTTGGATGGAATTTTAACTTGCAATTTTTATTAAGTGCATTAGTATCAGCACTAACGGTAGGAGGAAAAGCAATCGGTAAAGACATAGCAAATAAAAAATCAACCCAAATAGTACATACAGTAGGAAAAATAATGTCAAAATAGATGCTTTAGGGACGGAGCAATGCTTTTGGGGACAGACTCAAAATGCTTTTGGGGACGGACTCAAAAAGCACTATCGCTAAAAAAGAGTTAGATTTAATTTATGGACAGAGCAAAAATTATTAAATTTTTATTGACCTTTGCTCCATCTACAAATCACCAAGAAAATAAATAGGAGGAATCGACTATGAAAGCACTTATAACAGGAGCATCTTCAGGAATAGGAAGAGATATAGCAAAAGTTTTAGACAAAAAAGGATATGAACTAGTTTTAGTAGCAAGAGATGAAGAAAAACTAAAAGAAGTAGCTAAAGAACTAAAAAAAGCAGAAATAATATCAACAGATTTATCAATTGAAGAAAATTGCAAAAAGATATATGAACAAGTACCAGATGTGGATTTATTAGTAAATAATGCAGGATTTGGCGATTGTGGAGATTTTACAAAAACAAGTTTAGAAAAAGAAATAAAAATGATACAGACAAATGTAATTGCATATCATATTTTAACAAAATTATATTTGATTAATTTTAAAAATAAAAATAGTGGTAAAATTTTAAATGTTGCATCTATTGCTGGATTTATGCCAGGTCCGCTTATGAGTACTTATTACGCAACAAAATCATATGTTGTAAGACTAAGTGAAAGCATAAGAGAAGAATTAAAACAAGAAAAATCAAATGTAAAAATTTCAATACTTTGCCCAGGTCCAGTAGACACAAATTTTAATAAAATAGCAAATGTAAAATTTCATCTAAGAGAAGCAAACAGTATGAAAGTAGCAGAATATGCAATAAAAAAACTAGAAAAAAACAAATTTTATATTGTACCTGGAACTGATATAAAACTAGCTAGATTTTTTTCTAAAATAACACCAAACAATTTAATTTCTAAAATAACTTATAGAATTCAAAAAAGAAAAATTCAAGCATGAACAAAATTAAGAAAAAGTCTTGACAAACACAAACAAAAGTTCTATAATAATTACAGGTGATAATAATGGAAAGGCAAATTTTACATGTCGATGTAAATAATGCGTTTTTAAGTTGGACAGCTGTTGAAATGATAAAAAATGGAAGCCAAATTGATATAAGAGAAATACCATCAATTATTGGTGGAGATGAAAGTAAACGTTCTGGAATAGTATTAGCCAAAAGTCCTAAAGCAAAAGAATTTGGAATAAAAACAGCAGAAACAATATATCAAGCAAGAATGAAATGTCCAAGTGTAAAAATATATAAATCAGATTTTAAAGTATATCAAAAATATTCTAATATGCTATATAAATTATTACAAGAATATACAGATAAAATAGAAAGATTTAGTATTGATGAATGTTTTTTAGATATGACAAATTATTTAATGAAAAGAACATTAATAGAAGTAGCACAAGAAATACATGTAAGAGTAAAAAAAGAATTAGGATTTACAGTAAACATAGGAGTGGCAAATAATAAATTACTTGCAAAAATGGCATCAGATTTTACAAAACCAGACAAAATACATACACTATATGCAAACGAGATAAAGCAGAAAATGTGGCCATTATCAGTATCAGAACTATTTATGTTAGGGAGAAGAACAGTTCCAAAATTACAGAACATGCAGATAAGAACAATAGGAGATTTAGCAAATACGAACAAAGAATTAATAACTAAAAAGTTTGGAAAACATGGCTTACAAATGTGGGAATATGCAAACGGAATAGATAATAGTGAAGTAAAATATTTGCAAGAAAAACCAAAAGGGATAGGCAATTCTATTACACTACCAGAAAATATTTTAGAAATAGAAAAATTAGAAGAAATAATATTAGCACTATCAGAGCAAGTAACATATAGATTAAGAAAATACAAAATGAAAGCAAAAGTTGTAAATGTACAATTAAGAACAAAAGATTTTGTAGATTCAAGTCACCAAGAAAAATTAGAATATCCAACAGCAAGTACAAAAGAAATTTATAAAAAAGCCAAAAAATTATTAATTAATATGTACAAACCATATACACCAATAAGACTTGTAGGATTAAGAGTAGATGGACTAGAAGAAAATGAAATGCAACAAACAACATTATTTGAACATAAAGATGAAAAAAAACAAGAAAAATTAGATAAAGTAATTGATGAATTAAAAAATAAATATGGATATAATTTTATTACAAGAGCAAGAAGAATGGAAGTAAAAGATATAAAATTTAAAGAAAAAGAGCAATAAAAATTATAAAAATAATAGATTAAAACATAAAAAAACATATTATGTCGAATAAAAATAAAAAGTGTCAATGAAAAAAGGAAAAAAATTCCAAAAAGTACTTGAAAAAATTTCCCAATAGGTTTATCATTAGTAAAACATTGAGATATAAAAAAGCTATAGGAAATAAGGGGGGATTTTTATGAAAACATTTTACGGAGGCAAATTTATTGCAAAATCAAAATTAGAGAAAGAAGGAATATTTTATCCAATAAAATTAGAGTACTATAAAAGCATTGAAAGGCAAGGAAACAAAGAAAATGATAGATTTGGTATAAGTGTAGTAAAAACAGAATATATACCAGATAATATTAAAATTGTATCCAGAGAAGTAAAAGACATAAGTGCAGATGAAAGAAAAATAGAAAATCTATTATCAATACTAAAAGAAAAAGAAGTTACTCCAGTTGCAGTTGAAGAAATAATAAAAGATTTACAACCAGAATATCTTAGCTAAAAATTTTAAATCAGTTACAGCAAAGTGTTTAATAAACACAAAACTGTAACTAATTTTTACTTAAAAATAAAAAAAACTTGCAAAATCCCTAAATATAGTCTAAAATACTGTAAGAGAAAAATTAAGAAAGAATTGTTGAAATAAATAAGAACATAATTTTTCAACCAAATTTCAGCCTTTAGAAAGGAATGAACAAAGATGGCAGATAAATTAATAATAGTTGAATCTCCAGCAAAAGCAAATACAATAAAAAAATTCTTAGGAGGAAGCACTAAAGTAGTCGCTTCGATGGGACATATTAGAGATTTACCAAAATCAAAAATGGGAATAGATATAGAACATGACTTTGAGCCACAATATATAAATATAAGGGGAAAAGGAGATTTAATAAAGACATTAAAAAAAGATGCAAAACAAGCAAAAACAGTATATTTAGCGACTGACCCTGATCGTGAAGGAGAAGCAATAGCTTGGCATTTAGCAACAATATTAAATGAAGATGCAAAAAACATTACAAGAGTAACATTTAATGAAATTACAAAAACAGCAGTACAAAAAGCCATAAAAGAACCAAGAGATATAGATATAAACTTAGTTGACGCACAACAAGCAAGGAGAGTACTAGACAGAATTGTTGGATATAAGATAAGTCCTGTTTTATGGAAAAAAGTAAAAAGAGGGCTTTCAGCAGGTAGAGTACAATCAGTAGCAGTAAAATTAATAGTTGATAGAGAAGAAGAAATAGAAAAATTCATACCAGAAGAATACTGGAATATATATGCAGAATTAAAAGACGAAAAAAGTAAAAAAATATTTCAAGCAAGATATTTCGGAAAAAATGGCAAAAAGCAAGAAATTCATTCACAAGGAGAAACAAATGAAATATTAGAAAATATAAAAAATGCCAAATATATTGTAACAGAAGTAAAAAAAGGTGAAAGAAAAAGAACACCAGCACCACCTTTTACTACAAGTACAATGCAACAAGAAGCATCAAGAAAATTAGGATTTACTTTAAAGAAAACAATGTCTGTAGCACAAGGTTTATATGAAGGGGTAAAAATTCATGAAAAAGGAACAATTGGATTAATAACATATATGAGAACAGACTCTACAAGAATTTCAGAAGAAGCAAGAGCAGCAGCAAAAGAGCAAATAATAGGTAAATATGGAGAACAATACTATGAAAACCGCTATTATAAAACAGGAAAAGATGCTCAAGATGCACATGAAGGTATAAGACCAACATATATAAATATAGATCCAGAGAGTATAAAAGGAGAATTAACACCAGATCAATACAAATTATATAGATTAATATATGTTCGCTTTATAGCAAGCCAAATGAAACCAGCAATTTATGACACAATGGCAGTTAATATAAAAGCAAATGAACATGATTTTAAAGCAAATGGACAAAATTTAAAATTTAAAGGATTTATGACACTATATGTAGAAGGAACTGATGGAAAAGAAGAACAAGAAGAAGGAATGTTACCAGAATTAGTAGAAAATCAAGAAGTAAAACTTGAAAAAATAAATCCAAAACAAAGTTTTACAGAACCACCTGCAAGATATACAGAAGCAAGTTTAGTAAAGATATTAGAAGAAAAAGGAATAGGAAGACCTAGTACATATTCTCCTACAATTACAACAATATTAGAAAGAAGATATATCGAAAAAATACAAAAACAGCTACAACCAACAGAATTAGGAAGAATAGTAAACAAATTATTAATTGAAAACTTTGCAGATGTTATAAATGTAGAATTCACAGCTAAAATAGAAAACGAATTTGATGAAATAGCAGAAGGCAAAGAAGAATGGAAAAAAATGATTCGCGAATTCTATGGGCCATTTGAGCAAGAAGTAGAAAAAGTAGAAAAAGAATTAGAGCATGTAAAATTAGTTGACGAAGTATCTGACGTACAATGTGATAAATGTGGAAGAATGATGGTATACAAATACGGAAGATATGGAAAATTTTTAGCATGTCCAGGATTTCCAGAATGTAGAAATATAAAGCCAATAGTAGAAACAATAGATGTACCTTGTCCAAAATGTGGAGCAAAAGTGCAAGTAAGAAAAACAAAAAGAAGAAAAAATTATTATATATGTGAGAACAACCCACAATCATGTGATTATATTTCATGGAACAAACCAAAAGTTGGAGAAAAATGGAATCCAGAAGATGCAGCAGATGTAAAAACTACGACAAAAAAAGCTAAAAAAACTACAAAAAAGATTACTACAACAAAAAATAAAAAGACAAAAAAAGTTAATAAAAAAATATAAAAAACAATGGCGGTAAAAATGGAGAAACTAAAAAATCATAAACTAGAATTAACTGTCTTTATATGTGGTGCAATGGGAATGGTATTAGAGCTTGTAGCTGCAAGAGTATTATCTCCATATGTAGGAAGCTCTAATCTAATTTGGACAACAATAATAGGCATAATGCTTACAAGCATGAGTTTAGGATATTGGGTAGGAGGAAAAATAGCAGACAACAATAAAGACCTAAAAGACTTATCCCAATTTATACTAATATCAGCAATAAGTACTAGTTTTATATCAATATTTGAAACAATAATAGTTAATCAATTAGCTGAAACAATACCAAGTTTAATCACTGTAGCAATAATATCTGCAATGTTCTTATTTGGAATGCCAAGCTTTATGCTAGCTACAGCATCACCAATAGCAGTAAGACTAAAAAACGAAGAAGAAAAAGAAGTTGGGAAGGTATCAGGGAAAATATCATCATTCTCTACAATAGGAAGTATTATAGGCACTTTTGTAGCAGGTTTTATATTAATACCAAATATTGGAGTAAGAAATATAATTTTAGGAAGTAGTATAATATTATATTTATTATCAATTGCACTATATCCAAAAAAAAGTAAAAAATACTTTGCAAAAATAATAGTCGTATTAGTATTAATAATACTTACATATATAATTGGGAAAAAATTATTCCAAAACGAACACAAAGATATCATAAAAGATGTTGACTCAGAATATAGTAGAATATGGGTAAAAGACATAAAAAATTCAAATGGAGAATATAAAACATTGCAAGTCGATAGAGGCTTAGAATCATATATAAATCAAGAAACTGGGGAGATGGGCGCACAATATTTAAAATATTATGATTTATTTGATTATACAAATAAAAATGCAAATAAAACTTTAATAATAGGTGGAGCAGCATATACATACCCAAGACATTATTTAGAAAAATATCCGGATAAGCAAATAGATGTAGTAGAAATAGACAATACAATGACAAATTTAGCAATAGAAGAATTTGGATTAGATATAAATAATAAAAATCTAAAAATATATCATCAAGATGGAAGAAGCTACATAAACTATAGTAAAGAAAAATATGATACTATTTTGATAGATGCTTTTAAAGGATTAAATGCACCATTTGAATTAACCACATATGAAGCAATGTGCAAAGTCAAAGAAAAATTAAATACAAATGGTATGGTTATAACAAATATATTATCATCATTAGAAGGAAATGAAGCAAAATTTGCAAAATATGAATATGCAACATATAAGGCGGTATTTGATGATGTAAAAATATATGCAGTAAAAACAGATGATAAAACACAATATCAAAATTTAATATTAATCGGAATAAAAGGCAATCCAGAAGCAGATGAAAATAAATATTTGGAATACAAAAACTTATTAGACACAGAAGTATTAGACTTTAGTACTGATTCTAAAATTGTAACTGATGATTTTGCTCCAATTGGAAATTAAAAATATTGTGCTAAAATTACAGTTCAAGTAGTCCAAATATCAAATAGTAGATAAGTTCCGAAATCTTATCTCCTTTATATAAAAATAAATTATAAAAACATTTATATATGCCTTGACAATGCAAAAAAAATTTGATATCATATAAAATGTATCTTGAAAAGGTATATATTATATGCGGGAATAGCTCAGTTGATAGAGCGCTGCCTTGCCAAGGCAGAGGTCGCGGGTTTGAGCCCCGTTTCCCGCTCCATACATTGTTATTACTTAAAATAGTATTAATATATGGCGATATAGCCAAGCGGTAAGGCACGAGTCTGCAAAACTCTGATCCCCGGTTCGATTCCGGGTGTCGCCTCCAAACTATCCCTATTTGATAGCATTTGAGAATATCCAAAAGATCTCAAACTATGAAAATAGGGAGTTTTTTTGTTTACTATTATTGAACTTCCTTAAAAAATACATATTCATTACCAGAAGTATTATTTCTAGTTTGATACAAATATCCATTATAAATATCCTTGTTTTGAGTATTCAAATCAACATCAATATTAGAATGATAAACAAAAGAATCATCATCATAATTTTTAATATGAATATCAAAAGTCAAATTATAACCAATTTGAGACAAATCAACATTTGCTTGTTGAAGAAGTTTACCATTCAAAACAACAGAATTCACATCATCATGAATAGAATAATTTTTAACAATTCCAGAATTCACATAACCCAAAGAAATAGGATTAGAGCAATCAGTATAAAAAGTTGGAGTAGAATAATCTGAAGATTCATTTTGCTCATTTGTATTAACAATATTAAAGTTAATACGAGAATTATCGGCGGAAGACAAATTATCAAACTTACCAAAATTATTCAAATTTTTATAATTTAAAACTTGTGAGCCCAAATCACTATTAGGTGTAATTTTAATATTATCAATCCATAATTCCTTAACAGTATTTTGCGTTGTCAAATCAGAAATAGAAGAAGTATTATCAATATAAATAGCAATATCAGTATACTGACAAATATTTAAATCTTCCAAAGAATTATCAGAACGATTATTTATAGCATTTGCACTACTATAAATTAAAATTTTACTCACTTTAAAAACAGAAAGCTGATTCTGTTCAGAAATTCTTAAAGACTGATTAACAAATTCGTTCCTAGAATACCTTGCATAAAAAATATAAGAATAAGCTAAAACACAAAGTATCAATATAACAATCAATAAAGTCAATATAAGTTTAGGATGTTTAACTTTAAACTTAAAATTCATTTGTAAATTCCTCCTTAATAAATACGATTTAATTAATAATATATTTAAAATTCTAGGAATCTATTTCGCATTTCCTAGAATTTTAAACTTAACGCTACCAAAATTATAATTATTTTCAAACTTTATTTTTCCAAACGTTTATATAACATTTCCATATAACTGTACACTTTTTCATGCCAATTTTCATCACTAGCATATCTGATATTAACATCAGCAATAGTAGGGCCATTATAATATGTAGCCAAAGCCTTCTCATTATCATAGATTTTAGTACCTACAGGATTAATATAATATTTAACCATAACCTTAGCTAATAATTCAATACCATCTTTATAGTCAGTAAACTCATAAGATGATTCATAAGGAGTAGCATCATAAGAACCATATCCAAATAAATTCTTTTTATCATTAGCAATTTGAGAAGTACCCCAAGCACTTTCATGTATTCCTAAAGAAGCTAAGAAAATACCATTAATTTTATATTTTTTATCAATATTATAAAAAGTTTCGTAATTATCCTCAAATATTTTATTTTTATCATTTGGAAGACCAGTAAAAATCTTTTTATAATCAGCCAAAGTCAAACCAGAAAATTGATTTAAAGGCATGTCTTTATCTAATTTAATAACAATTTTTGTAATACGATTTTTTTCTGGCATATTAGGTGATACAGCAGCAGATGTAAGATTTTTTGTAGGTAAATAACCTTCAATTCCATCATAAGAAACTTTGCACCAATCTTCACTTGGCAAATCTAAAAGAGTAACATCAAAATACATTTTAATCTCTGCAAGTTCATTAGCAGTATCTGCCATATCATCACGCAAAACAGTATCTTTAGTTAAATATAAAGTATCTTTTAAATGAGCTTTAATTTTAGCCAAAAACTCAGAAGTACCAACATCAACTATTTGAGGAACAAAATCCAAAGTTTTCTCTTCACTTAAAACAGTTTCATCTGTTAATTCACCATTATCATAAGAACGAACTAAAGTAACATTTTTCTTACCATTTACACCTTCTTGTAAAATAACTTCTTCGCCTTTAGGCAAAAGATTTCTTTCTGTATGTAAAGTTTCAAAAGGAATATCACGCTCCTCAACAACTTGTTCTTTAACTGTTTCTAGAGCTGCATTTGAAGTTATAATATTATGAGCATTTAAACGATGTCTATTGATTTCTATAGAAACACTAGATTTTCCAATCTCAGACAGAGGAGAATATAATTCTATAGAAGAATCTTTAGCAGATATAGAATTTGAACCTAATAAAGCCATAATTACAGCAATCAATAAAAGAACAAAAACAAGTGTAATTTTTAAGGTTTTACTATGAGGATTATTTGTAGTTTTTATTCTCTTAGTACTTTTCACAGATGAAGTAGTATTAGAAGATGCAACCTTAGAAGCTTTTTTAACATTTTGATTTTCATATTGTAGACGAGTTTGCTGCAATTCTTTAAAAACATCTGTCAATTGTCGATTATCTGTATCAAAATAACTATTTTTATTAGACATGATTTAATTCAACCCTTTCTTTATATAAAAATGCACTATAATACTAGCACATACTATCAAAATTCTTCATATTTCTACAATATATATTATATAATAATATTAAAAACTTGTCCATATATTTTTAGAAAAAATCACTTGCAAATTTTGTAAAATAGTATATAATATAAAGGAAAAATAAATAAAAAGAAAGGGAGAGAAAGTTTGAAAAACAATAAGTTAGAAGAATTACAACAAAACATACAATACAAGTTCAAAAATATAGAATTGTTAAAAACAGCATTAACACACACATCATATGCATATGACCATGAACTACAAAGCAATGAAAAATTAGAGTTTTTAGGTGACAGTATACTAGAATTTGTATCAAGTCAATATATATACAAAAACTATCCTAAACTAAAAGAAGGAGAAATGACTAAAGTCAGAGCAACAGTGGTATGTGAAGCAAGTTTATACAAGGTAGCAAAACTACATGATTTTAGTGATTTCTTATATATAGGAAAATCAGAACAGCAATCAAAAGGAAATCAAAAACCTGCAATATTGGCAGATAGTGTAGAAGCGGTAATAGCTGCAATGTATTTAGATGGAGGATTAGAACCAGCATCAAAATTCATCATAGAAAATCTAAAAAATGAAATAGCGATTGCAACACAACATGTAGGAGAAAAAGACTACAAAACAATGTTACAAGAAAAATTACAAGTACATGGAAAAGTAAAAATAGTATACAAAATAATAAAAGAAACAGGACCAGATCATAACAAAAGTTTTGAAGCAGAAGTAGAATTAAATGGTAAAGAACTTGCAAGAGGAAAAGGAAAAAGTAAAAAATTAGCTGAAATGTCAGCTGCAAAAAAAGCACTAGAAGATTTGAAATAGAAAAAAGTAAGAAAATTCAAGGAGGTGTCTATGAAAAAGAAATATGTTATTCCAGTATTTGTACCACATTTAGGATGTCCAAATGATTGCGTATTTTGCAATCAAAAATCAATAAGTGGTCAAAAAAAGAATATAACAAAAGAAGATGCCAAAAAAATTATTGATGAATTTTTAGAAGGAATAAAAGATCGTGAAGGAGAAAAAGAGATAGCATTTTTTGGAGGAAGTTTTACAGCAATAGAAGAAAACAAGCAAGAAGAACTATTAGAACTTGCATATGAATATGTAAAACAAGGAAAAGTTGAAAGTATAAGAATTTCAACAAGACCAGATTATATCAACAAAGAAATTCTAAAAAGACTAAAAAAGTACAAAGTAAAAACTATAGAATTAGGAGTACAATCATCAAATGACTATGTGTTACAAAAGGCAGGTAGAGGACACACATTCGAAGATGTAAAAAAAGCATCAAAACTAATTAGAAAAAAAGGTTTCATATTAGGTCATCAAATGATGATAGGATTACCAGAAAGCACAAGACAAGATGAAATAAATACTGCAAAAGACCTAATAAAACTAAAACCAAAAATGGTACGCATTTATCCAGTTTTAGTCTTAAAAGGAACAAAACTAGAAAAAGATTATCAAAACGAAAAATATAAAGCTTTAACAGTTGTACAAGCTGTAGAAATTTGCAAAGAATTAGTAAGAATGTTTGATGATAAAAATATTGACATTATAAGAGTAGGATTACAAAATACAGATGAAATATCAGATCCAAAAAGTAAAGAAAGCCAAGTAATAGCAGGACCATATCATCCAGCATTTAGACAATTAGTAGAAACTGCAATGTGGTATGATGCTATTGTTAGCAAAATAAAAAAATTAAATACTAAAGTAAAAGAAGTTGAAATTACAGTAAATCCTATTGATGCAAATAGTGTAATTGGACATAAAAAAGAAAATGTAAAAAAATTAAAAGAATTATATAATGTAGATTTAACTGTTAAACAAGATAAAAAAATAAAACAAGGAAAATCTAAAGTTGAAATTATTAAATTATATAAAGATTTTTTAGAGGAACAGTAATGCTTTTGGGGACGGACTCAAAAAACATCACTCTTACATGCTATTTAAAAATAATAAATGTTATATGGTAAAATAATTTTTAGTTTGTGTATTGAACCCAAAAAATTATTAAACCATATAACATTTATTATTTTAATAGATTTGTCTTTAGTGCTTTTTGGCTCCGTCCCCAAAAACACTAGCTCTTTAGTATAAAATTACCAAAAAAGGAAATAATAAAAATGGTGATTTTATGAAAAAGAAAGAAAAAATAAAAATATTAATTAAAGAGGGGGTTGGAACATTATTAGGAGCAATGATAATGGCAATAGGGACCTCTCTGTTTTTATTACCAAACCAATTATCATCAGGAGGATTTGCAGGAATAGCAACAATACTATATTATTTATTAAAAATCCCAATGGGAACAACAGTACTTGCATGTAACATACCAATATTTTTATTAGCAGGACACAGACTAGGAAAAAGCTTTTTTGTAAAATCATTATTAGGAACAGTAAGTTTTTCAATTTTTATAGACTTATTTGACAAAATAACACCATTAACAACAGACAGATTTTTAGCATGCATATATGGAGGAATAATAATAGGACTAGGAACAGCAGTAATACTAAAAAGTAACAGTTCAACAGGAGGATCAGATTTAATAAGCTTTATAGCAAGAAGTTATAAACCAAGCTTAAGAATGAGTAACATAATTATCATAATAGATACAGTTATAGTAGCATTAAATGTAATATTTTTCAAAGAAATAGAAATAGGATTATATTCAGCAATAAGCATATATTTAATGGGAAAAATTATAGACATAGTTTTTGAAGGAATATATTTTACAAAATTATTAATCATAATTTCCAACAGAAACGAGCAAATAGCAGAAG
Organism: uncultured Clostridia bacterium; assembly: GCA_934169775.1. Taxonomy (GTDB): domain Bacteria; phylum Bacillota; class Clostridia; order TANB77; family CAG-508; genus CAG-269. The sequence goes on along the minus strand of CAKPOI010000024.1, from coordinate 7,366 downwards.
AAATAGGAGAAAAAATAAAAAGAGGAACAACAGGACTTTTTGGAAAAGGAATGTACACTGGAGAAAATAAACTTATACTAATTTGTGCAGCATCTAGAGGAGATGTAGCAAGAGTTAAAGATATTGCTATGAACATAGATAATAATAGTTTTATAGTTATTACTAATGCAAGAGAAGTATTTGGTAAAGGATTCAAAGAACAAAAACGGACACTAAAAAAACGAAAGTTTGTTCTATAAATATTGATTTGTAATAATTTATATGTTATACTAAAAATGTTAAATAAAATAAAAAGGGAAGAGATAAAAAATGCAAGAACAAAAATATATACTAAAAGAACCAGAATGTTTTAATTTAAAAGACATATTCACATGTGGACAATGCTTCAGATGGAAAGAAAATGAAGAAAATGGATACACAGGAGTAGTAGGAGAAAATGTAATAAAAATAAAACAAGACGGAAAAAATTATATTTTAGAATCAAAAGGAAAAGATAATTTAGAAAAATTAGTAATAGAATACTTTGATTTAAAAAGAGACTATAAAGAAATACAAAACAAATTATCTAAGATAGACGAAAATATGGAAAAAAGCATAAAATATGGTCAAGGAATACGAATATTAAATCAAAATTTATGGGAAACAATAATATCATTTATAATATCAGCAAACAACAATATACCAAGAATCCAAAAAATAATCCAAAGACTATCAGAAAAATTTGGAAAAGAAATAATATTTGAAAACAAAAAATATTATACATTTCCAACACCAGAAGAATTAAAAAATGTAAGTGTGGAAAAATACAGAGAATTAGGCCTAGGATTTAGAGATATCAGACTATATGAAACAACACATACAATACTAGAAGGAAAGGTAGATTTAAAAAAATTAGAACAAAATCCAAATACACAAGAAGTAAGAGAAGAACTTTTAAGTTTATCTGGAGTAGGACCAAAAGTAGCAGACTGTATTTTATTATTTTCAACATTAAAAAGATTTGAAGTATTTCCAATAGATGTATGGGTTAATAGAGTAATGAATGAATTATACATACATGGAGACGAAAACAAAGTAAATAAAAAACAAATAGAAAAAGTAGCACACGAAAAATTTGGAGATTTAGCAGGTTTAGCACAACAATACTTATTTTATTGGAGGAGAGAATTACAGGAATAAAGAAAGTATTAAATTTGCAACTCAAATAAAAAAATTTCAAAATACCAATATAAAAAGGAGAAAAAAAGTGGGACTAAGAATAATATATGGAAGAGCGGGAAGCGGAAAAAGTGAATACTGTTATCAAGAAATAGCTAAAGAAATAGAAAAAAACGAAAAAATATTTTTAATAACACCAGAGCAATTTTCATTTACAGCTGAAAAAAAATTAATGGAAGCAGTAAAAACAGAAGCAGTATTACAAGCAGAAGTAATACATTTAAGCAGATTAGCAAAAAGAGTTATAAAAGAAATAGGAATTAAAGATGACAGGATGACAAAATGTGGAAAAGCAATGTTGATTAGTCACATATTAACAACACAAAAAAAAGAATTAAAATATTTATCAAAATCAGAAGAAAACATAGATTTAGCAATATCAAGTATCACCGAACTAAAAAAACATGGAGTAACAGTAGAAAAACTAAAAGAACAAATAGAAAAAACAGAAAATATCTATTTAAAAACAAAATTACAAGATATAAGCATAATATATGAACAATATGATGAACAAATAAAACAATCATATATAGACGAAGCAGATGAACTAACAATACTTGCACAAAACATAGAAAAAATAGAATGGTTGAAAAACAGTATTATATATATAGACGAATTTGCAGGATTTACATATTCAGAATATCAAGTTATAAAAGAATTAATAAAATACGCAAAACAAGTAAATATAACAATAACAGTGGACGATTTAGGACAAACATTAAATCCAGATACAGATATTTTTTATGCAAACAAAATAACCATAAAAAAACTACAAGAAATAGTAGAACAAAATGAATTAAAACAAGAAAAACCAATAAAATTAGCAGAAATAAAAAGATTTAAAACACCTGAATTAAAGTACATAGAAGGTCATTTGTTTAAAACACAATCCACAAAATATGAACAAAAAGTGGAAAATTTATCAATGTTTTTAGCTAAAAATCAATATACAGAAATAGAATATATAGCAAAAGAAATTACAAAATTAGTAAAAGAAAAAAATAAAAGATATAATGACATAGCAATAATAACAAAAAATATACAAAACTACTCAAACTTAGCAAAAGTAATATTTGAGAAATATGATATACCAATATTTATAGATGAAAAAAGAGAATTAAGCCAAAACATAATAATACAATATGTATTATCAATATTTGAAATATTACAAAAAAATTATAGTAAAGAAAGTGTATTTCAATACGCAAAAATGGGATTTTTAGATATTGAACAAGAAGACATTTTCAAATTAGAAAACTATTGTACTAAATGGGGAATAAAACAAAATAAATTTAAGAAAGATTTTGTATATGAACTAGAAGACAACAAACAAGAAATAGAATACTATAACAAATTAAGAAAAAAGATAATAGAACCAATAGAAAAATTAAGGCAGAAAATCAGAAAAGAAAAAACAGCAAAAGCAATAACATTAGCAATATATGAATTTTTAGAAGAACAAAAAATAGAAGAAAAAATATCTTTAAAAATGCAAGAGCTAAAACAAAAAAATAGAGAAGACTTAGTACAAGAATACAAAGAAAGCTATGAAATTCTAATAAATGTATTAGACGAAATAGTAAAAATATTTAAAGACGAAAATATAACAATAAACCAATATGCCAATATATTAAAACAGGGATTAAAAGCTAGCAGTCTAGGAAAAATACCAGGAACACAAGATCAAGTAATAATGGGAGATGTAGACAGATCGCGAAGCCACAAAGTAGATACAATTTTTATTATAGGCTTAAATGATGGAATATATCCAAGCATAAACAAAAGTGAAGGATTTTTAGGAGATGAAGACAGAAAATACCTAAAAGAACAAGGAATAGAATTAGCAAAAGGAACTCTAGAAAATCTATATGATGATAATTTTAATATATATAAAGCATTTACAACAGCAGAAAGAGAACTACATTTATCATACAGCTCAGCAGATACAGAAGGAGGAGCATTAAGGCCATCAATTTATATAACAAAAATCAAAAAAATGTTTCCAAAATTAAAAGAAACAAGTGATGTAATAACACAAAAATATGAAATTACAAATCAAAAAGCAACATATGAAGCACTAATAGAAAAATTAGCTAAAATACAAGAAAAAGAGCTAGAAACAGAATGGAAAGAAACATATAGATATTTCGAAAATGAAGCAAGCTGGAAAAACAAACTAGAAAAAGATTTACAAGGATTAAAATACACAAATATACCACAAAATATAGAAACAACAACAATAGAAAAATTATATGGAAATGTATTAAGAACAAGTGTATCAAAATTAGAAACATATAAAAAATGTCCATTTTCATATTTCCTAAAATATGGATTAAATCTTAAACAAAAGGAAGAACTAAAGATTCAAAATTTTGATACAGGGTCATTTATGCATGAAATAATAGATTTATTTTTCAATCAAGTTAAAGAGGAAAATATACAATTACCAGAACTATTAGGAGAAGAAGAAAAAATAAGAAAAATTGTAAATCAGATAGTAGAAACAAAACTAGATTATGGAAAATACAAATTTACAGCAACAGTAAAATACAAAATTCTAATACAAAGACTAGAAAAAATGGTAACAAAGGCATTAAAATATATTGTAGAAAGCTTAGTATACAGTGATTTTAATGTAGAAGGAACAGAAGTAGAATTTGACAATGGAAAAGAATATAAACCAATAGAAATAACTTTAGAAAATGGTAAAAAAATAGAAATTAGGGGTAAAATAGACAGAGTAGATATTGCCAGAACATCAGACGGAAACTATTTAAGAATAATAGATTATAAATCTTCTGCAAGAAATGTTGACTTAAATGAAGTATATGCCGGAATATCAATACAATTATTAACATATTTAGACGCAATATGCGAAGAAAAAGACTTGATGCCAGCAGGGATTTTGTATTTTAACTTAATAGAGAAAAATGTAAATCCTAAAGTAAAAACAGAAGAAGCAATAGAAGAAGAAATAAGAAAACAATTCAAAATGAAAGGCCTAATACTAGCCGATATAGAAGTAATGAAAATGCAAGACAATAATCTAAAAGAAGGAACAACATCAAAAATAATTCCAGCAGGAATAAGTGGAAAAGGAGCAATTAATAAAAGAGACACAAATGGAGTTGAACAAGAAGAATTTGAGGTATTACAAAAATATATAGGAAAAATAATAAAAGAAATAGGAAAAGAAATACTACAAGGAAAAATTGACTTAAAACCAACAAATTACAAAGGAAAAACACCATGCAGATATTGTGAATATCATGCAATTTGTGGATTTGATGCAAGAAACAATAAAAATAAATATGAGTATATTGAAAATCTAAGCAAAGATGATATAATAAGAAAAATGAGATAAAGAGGTGCAAAGTGGAACTATCTAATGAAAACATAATACATGTAAAAAATGGAAATACAGAATACATACAATTTAAAAAATTATTACAATACAATAATGTTATTACTCATGCATTTTCTATAGGAAAAGATGTAAATTTCAGAAGTGTAAAAACAAATAAAAAACGGTCAAAAAGAAATATGTAACCAAGAAGAAATGTTAAAAGACTACACAAATTTATGCAAAAGTTTAGGACTAGAAAAAAATAATGTAGTAAAACCAATGCAATCACATCTAGATAAAGTTCAAATTGTAACAGGAAAAGTACTAAAAACAGAACCAGATATATATGTAGAAAAATATTTAAAAACAGATGGACTAATAACTCAAAAGAAAAACATAGTATTATCAACAACAAGTGCAGATTGCATTTTACTAATGTTTTTTGATCCAGAAACAAAAACCATAGCAAATATCCACTCAGGCTGGAAAGGCACATATAGGCAAATATCAAGAAAAACTGTAGAAAAAATGAAAACAGAATTAGGCATAAAACCAGAAAATTTAATATGCTGCATGTGTCCAAGCATCAGAAAATGTCACTTTGAAGTTAGACAAGATGTAAAAGATTTATTTGAAGAAGAATTCAAAAACATAACAGACATAAGCAAGATAATAGAAAAGCAACCATGTAAAGAAGGTACAGATGAAAAATGGAATATAGACACAATAGAACTAAATAAAATAATGCTAATAAAAGAAGGACTAAAACCAGAAAATATAGTAGACAGCAAAATTTGTACTGTTTGCAATTCAGATAAACTACATTCATATAGAGTAGAAAAAGAAAACTTCGGATTGGAAACTGCAATAATTGCCCTAAAATAAAAGCAATAAGAGATGAATAAAAAGCTTTAAAAAAATCATATAAAAAAAGCATTAATAACATAAACAAATATTTAGGATATTCTAAAGTCCGAAAACTCATAAAATTTTCATACAAAAATTAGAAATAGAAAGGAACGGAATTTCAAATGTATCAAACCTGGGAAGAACTAGAAAACTCAATAAAAAATTGCCAAAAATGCAAATTGTGCAAAACCAGACAAAACATTGTATTTGGGGTAGGAAACAAAAATGCAACCATAATGTTTATAGGAGAAGGACCTGGAGCAGATGAAGATAGATTAGGAGAGCCATTTGTAGGAAGAGCCGGAAAATTAATGAATATGGCATTCAAAATGGTTGGAATAAATAGAGAAGATGTATATATTGCCAACATAGTAAAATGTAGGCCACCACAAAACAGAAACCCAGAAGATGATGAAGCTAATGCTTGTTTAGATTATTTACGTAACCAAGTAATATTAGTAAAGCCAAAAATAATAGTACTTTTAGGCAGTGTAGCACTAAAAAACATCTTAGGTAAAGAACATGGAATTACTGCTTCAAGAGGAAAATGGATTGAAAAAAAAGGCATCTTATATATGTCTACATGGCATCCAGCAGCACTACTACGTGATGAAAATAAAAAAATTGATTTTATTAAAGACCTAATGTTAGTAACAGAAAAATTAGCAGGATATGAAAGCACAATAGAACAATAAAAATATAAAGATATAAAGAAATATAAATATAAAGAAATATAAAAAAGCTAAAAACTCATATTTTAGCTTTTTCTTATACTTTATTTTATAACTTAAACAATTTAATATGAAAAATTATTGATCAATTCATAAAAATTTAAATTTTAGATAAAACTTTAGAAACATTTAAATCTAAAATCTTAAAAAATCTATCTTCCTTATATTTCGAATTACTAGAATCTATAAAACTAATTGTACCTGTAACCTTAGAAGTACTTATTAAATTTTTTTCTTCAAGAACATCTTTCAAATGTTTAGCTAAACTAGCAGAGCCATCAAAAAAATTAATATCTCCCAACACAGTTTTAATTTCATTTTTTATTAAAGGATAATGAGTACAACCCAAAACTACATTATGAACTTTTCCAACATATTTAGATAAATTATTTTTTAAATATAATTCAATTTTTTCCTGATTTCCTTCTTCAATAATATTAGCCAAACCAGAACAAGCTAACAAATATGTCTTATGATTATTATACTTATCATACAATTTATGAAATTTTTCACTTCCAAGAGTAGCCTTTGTTGCCATAACAAGAGTTACCTCATCATAAGCAAAATCATGAACCATCTTATATGCAGGCTCAATTGCTATTATTGGAATTTCAGGATGGTTTTTTCTTAAAAATTTTGCTGCTTTCGCACTAGCAGTGTTGCAAGCAATAACTATAGCCTTACATTTTTTATCAATAAAAGTATTAACAATTTTGTCAGAAAATTCAATAATTTCTGAATCTTTTTTATCACCATATGGATTATTTTTTGAATCACTATAATATATATAATTTTCATTTGGTAACAATTTAATAATTTCACTCAATACTGTTACTCCACCTATTCCTGAGTCAAAAATACCAATACTCTCTCCACTATTCATAATATAAAGTTCATTCCTTTCTCACTTCGCCTTAACACACATATAAATTAAAATATTTATTCTATTTAAAATTAGAACGACTTTCATTTTAAATATGTTGCACAAAAAAGCTTATAGCAAAAATATTATATATGTAATTAAGAAAAAAATCAACGAAAATTGCAAATAAAGACAACAAAAATATTACAGAAAGTAAGTAAAAGTGTACTTTTAGTTTGTTCTATAAAAGCTTTGTATATGATAAAATATTTATATTGACGAAATAAAAACTTTTCCAAA
>CAKPOI010000023.1 GCA_934169775.1 uncultured Clostridia bacterium | reverse complement strand
GATGCTTATTTGGATTGTGTAAATGATGAAATAAATACAACTAGTGCAAATGGTAAAATGATTTCAAGGTTATTAATAAGTGTTAGTCAAAATGAAATCGAAAGAACAAGCGAAAGAACTAAAGTAGGACTAGCTGGTGCAATTAAATGTGGTCATATTCCACATATAGCCCCATTAGGATATAAACATGAAGATAAAAAACTAGTAATAGACTATGCTACAACAGGTTAAAAGTATGAAAAATTTTAAAAAATCGAGCAAACAGGTGCGAGTACTGAATTTGCTCGATTTAATTAACTAAAAATCCACTTTTTAGCTTACTAGTAAATATGCTATAAGTTCAGTTATTGAGTTTTCAAAATTATAAGAAAAAATCTTTCGTATTCTTTTTATACTCTTGTTATATCTTGGTTTAACTCTTTCAAAACATGCTAAAACAAACTTATGAATAATTTTCAAATTTAATAAAGCTTTTTTATTTTTAGTTGTATTTTTATCTTGTGAAAAAGTAAAATCTAAATGCCAATGTATTTTATTTTCAATGTTCCAATGACCTCTTGTTACATCATTAAATTCTTTTATGTTCACATATTTACTTGAAATATAATATCTATTTTCAACTGTTGTTACTTCTTTATAAATTAATCTATTTTTTGCATTTTTTCTTGGATTCTTGACTTGTATCTTTTTGGTTATAGTTTTTCTGACTAATCCAAAACTCTTAAGATTTTTCCAGTCTGATAATTTCTCATACCATTTTACATCTGAAGTTTCAAACAGCTGATATTTTATTATTGATGAATGGCTCTTTTCCATATATTCCATGTATGCAGATTTTGAATTTCCTGCAATTATCTTATCACATTGCTCTTGATTAAAATAATCAACTAAATCTTGATAAAAATTTCCTTGATTTGCTTTGACTGGAATAATGTAATCTCCTCCTGCATTTACAACAGTTTCAACATTCTTTATTTGTGTATTTAATGCATCCCAAGTTACAATTATACCTTTTAAATTAAGACCTTTTACAAGTTTTTCAATTTCTGGTATTTCATTTGTTTTTTCATCTATTGGATTAGTATATAGACAATATTGATATTTATTTGAATATACATTTAAACAATTTAGCGGACTTTTTGCATCACTAAATAATGTTTTATTACTTTTGCTTCCATTGTTAACTCTTCCATCAAAATTATATACTTCATATTTAGGACTTTTGGCAAAGGTTATAGAATCAAAAAAATCAAATAAGATATTATTTAATTCATCTTTATCAACTAGACTTATGATTCGTTCGTAAGATTCTGCTGTTGGTATTCCACCTGTCATTTGTAAAAAGTTACGTAGCCATTTATAGTTATTCACAACAAAATCATGAATTTCTTCCCATGTATCACAATTTGAAAACGAAGCTAAAATTGTGCAGATTATTACATCCCATAGTTTAAAAGTGATTTTATTTTTATAACGTAAATCTTTAATTAATTTTAATCGTTCTTTTAATTGCTTAAATATTGCTACATCAATATCTTGAATTGTAGTAATTCCAAGCTTTTTCTTTATTAGATTTTGTTCAATTCTTGTTAAATCAGAATATTTTTTCTTAGGTTTTGCCATATTATTCTCTCCTATACTTTTTTATTAGTATATCACAAATATGGTTTTTTTGCTAATTAAAACGAGCAACTTCAGTAAACATACTTGTTTGCTCATCTCAAAAATTTTTTTCATACTTTTATCCTGTTTTGTAGAACGTGAATGTTGATTTTTTATGTAAAATATGGTATACTTAACATTATAAGCATTGTTTATTCCTTATGCTTATACGGTTATATTTAAACAGCTTATTGAAAATAAGGAGGAACTACTATGTTTGGAAAAAATTCAAAAAAAGACAACCCTTTTATCTCACGGATGACAGGTTACATGAATAGAGCTATGGAATGTAGCTATTATCATGTATCTTGTGCGGAGGAAATCAAACCCATGATTAAGGATTTCTTTAAGAAGTCTATGTCTGCTAAAGTCAATTGGGAAGATTGTGGTGGTGTGTGTTGGCACATCGAAAATATCACAGAAGCTGTACAATATCTTGCTGAGAACACACGCAACTATGAAAGAATGAGTGAGGAAGATTTTAAAGTATTCCAAAAGATTTTTGAGGAGTTTGATGTGCTTCATGATGAAGCTCTTAAACTTAACTCTCAGTCTGAGTATAAAGATTATCTCAGTTACAAGATCAGTTGCATCACAGAAATCCTATGCAAGAACCATGTTGGTATGCATGACTCAGAAGAACAACATGAGTATTGGCGTGATGGTATGATTTTCCAGAACTATGAGAACTTGTGGAAGGTTATACATCGAGTAAACACAGAATGGGATGAGCTGTGTAGCAGAGGATTTTCTCTTAGAGTATTCTATGACTTTTGGGATGTTTTCAAGTATGATAGAAGTCGTGGCGAAGAAATGTCTGAGGAAGAAAAGATTAAGACTTTCATGGCATTGCTTGATGGCAAAATGAAGTTTATACCAGTATATCGCCATGAATATAGACCTCTTGGATTCAAGGTTGTTGACAATGACTTTGATGATGAGATTGTCTATACTTCCGATGCCAAGAATAACAAGAGTCATCGTATGAGACAAGTAGTAGAAGAAGCAACTCCGTGTGCAACAACAGAAGAGTAATTCAATTTCCAAATTGCAAGTGCAAGTAGTATGCAGAATACTGGCTCGAGAGAGTCAGCCTTCTGCTTTCAAACTGATTTCACTATTACAGTTCATAAAAATAGTAGTTTTAACAGTATATAAATTCTTTATATACAATCTCTTCTGCTAAATATTTATAGTTATTCATAAGTCCCGTCCATTCTAAAGGATTGGTATTTTTTAATTCCTCATCAATAGGATTCTTTTTTAGCATTTCATTCATAAGTAATTCAACTCCATTTTTAGCTTGTATATCAGTATCTACTATATGTTTTCTTAAAGTCTTGTTCATAAACATTATTATATATTCAGCTTTCTTATGATTTTTTAAATACTCTAATCTCAAATGTCCATATTTTCCAATAATATAATCATTTTCATAATCTTCCTTTTCCAAATATAAATCAGGAACGAAAAAATCTCCTTCTTTGTGATAAGTTATCTCTACCATAATAAAAACCTCCTAAAATTTAATTTCACTACTTTTAGAACTATAATTTTATATCTGTTTAGCTGTCTATAAATACAATTTTTATAAAGTGTACTTAACTTAGTCTTACTGGGTTAGGACTTATGGCAAAGCCAAAGTCCATAGCTACGAAGAAATTTCAAAGGAGGGATTCTATGGAGCAAGAATTAGCTTATTCTTTTCATTTAGGTAGTGATAAAAACAAAAGTAAATTAGCCAAAAAAGTTGCAAAAGATAATTTATCTGGTACTACTTCTCTATCTAATAATGCAATTCAAAATGCAAATGATTTATCTAGAGCAAACAAACATAACTTGCGAGATTATGATAATCAAAGAGAATTGATTACAACCATATATGGAACTAACGATATTGTTGAAGATGTTAAGCAAGTATATATAGATGAATTTGAAAAAGCTCGTATTGAGTTTAATAATAAGCAGACTAGAAATGATAGAAAAATTAAAAATTATTTTAAAAATGTATGTGATTCTCAAAATGATATAGCTTGTGAAATTATAATAGAACTTGGAGATATGGATTTTTGGCAAGATAAAGATGATGAGTATAGATTCAAAATGATTGATGTGTATAATGAGCAAATACAAGACTTAAATAAAATAGTACCAAACTTTAAGGTGGCTAATGCAACAATTCATTTTGATGAAACCTCTCCCCATATACATATTGTAGGTGTTCCAATAATAGAAAATTGTACTAGAGGAATGAAAAAGCAAGTTGGAAAAACTAAGCTATTTACAAAAACATCTTTAACAGAAATACAAGATAAAATGAGAAATGCTTGTATTAAGTCATATAACAAATTTTATGAAGTAAATATTAAGTTAAAAGAAAAGCAAAAAGGTAGAAACCAAGACATCAATGTTAATGAAATGGGTAATTACAGAGAAATAAAGAAACAGCTAAAACAGAAAGAACAAAAACTTGAAAAAGCAAATAATCAAACGAAAATACTTGATAATTCTAGTAATGATATAAAAGAAATTTTAAATAACCTAAAACCTACTAAACTAAACAAAAATAATATGGTTATTTCAAACGAGGATGTCCAAAAAATCAAAAATTATACAGAAAATGTAAAAAATATAACCCAGACAGTAAGAAATGTAAATGACTTAAATATGGCAATTAAAGATTTTGAACACTCTAGCTTTGAAATAGAAAAAGAAAATCGCTCACTAAAATATGAAATAGAGCTAAAAGATAATGAAATCGGCAATTTAAAAAAAGAACTATCTACTAAAGAAAAGATTATAGGCAAGTTACAAAGCGAAAAAGAAAAAATAAAACAAGAATTACAGAAATTTAAAGGCTTTTGGCATAGTATTATGAGCCATTTTCATAAAAGAATTTGCTATGACAAAGATAATAACTATAAAATTGTTAGTGATGACTTATATAAAAATGGTATATTTGACGACAATGATAATGAAATCGCTAATAATATTTATAGAAAAGTAACTATACAAGATGAAAACAAACAAACAAAAAATAAAAAGAAAAATAATGATACAAGATTTTAAAAGGAGGTATTTTGATATGGAAAAAGTAAAAGAACAAAGCAAATTGGAATATTTGATTGATATAATTAAAGGAATGGATATAAAAGACAAACTAAGACTTGCAATATGTATGAACGATAGTGAGTGGCTTACTTTAGACTATGATAAAAAAGAAATGTATAATAAATTTGATTCAAAGCTAAAAGAAATTGGCCAAGAATACAGAACTATATTAATAAATTTTGGACAAAGTAAATATTTTATTATAAATTTTGCTATGTCAAAACTTATGGAAATGGAACAAACTGATAGAAATAAAGTAGCATTATATTTATTTAATAATATAAAAATTCAATAAAAAGCAATTGACTTTTGCAAACAATTGTTTTATAATAGTGCTTAAATAATTAAAAATAAAATATTACGAAATGGAGATGATATTATTGAATGATATAGATAAGACTAATAAATCATTTGAAGATATTAAACATATTGATGAAAATGGTGTTGAAGTTTGGTATGCTAGAGAGCTTATGCCTATTCTACAATACTCAAACTGGCAAAATTTTGAAAAGATAATTGATAAAGCTAAAATATCGTGCCAAAATAGTGATATCATTGTATTAGACCATTTTACTGACGTCAATAAAATGGTGCAAATCGGTTCAGGAGCTTATAGAAAACAAATTGATTATAAATTAACTCGTTATGCTTGTTACTTAATAGCACAAAATGGAGATAGTAGAAAAAAAGTAATTGCTCTTGCTCAAACATATTTTGCAGTTCAAACTAGAAAGCAAGAAATTAGTGAAAAAGAATATAGTATGCTAACGGAAGACGAGAAAAGATTTTATCAAAGAGATTTAACACGAAAAGGAAATTACTCACTTAACCAAACTGCAAAAAAAGCAGGAGTTAAAAATTTTGATAGATTTCATAATAGTGGATATAAAGGATTATATAATGGAGAAACTGCTGATGACATTGCAAAAAGAAAAGGATTAAGATATAGAGAAGATATTTTAGACAATATGGGAAGTGAAGAACTTGCAGCAAATCTTTTTCGCATTACACAGACTGAATCAAGATTAAAAAAAGATAATATTTGTAGTGAAAAAGAAGCAAATAAAACTCATTATAATATTGGAAAAAATATAAGAGAAGTAATTGCAAAGAATGGTGGAACTATGCCAGAAGATTTACCAACACCTAAAAAGAGTTTAAAACAATTAGAAAAGGAAAATAAAAAAATGTTAAATAAATAATTTATATAAAATTTTGAAATAATGGTCTCCAATATTGAATATTTCAATATTTTATGGTAAAATATTTTCATAATTTAGTTATCTTGCAAATATGCAAGTTTTGAATATAGTAACTTTTAACAATAATTATTGTAAAGGAGAAAAAACTTATGAAAAGAAAACAATCCAATATTATACCTATGGAAGAGATGACACAAGATTTACTAAACAAAGCATATTCTTGTGGTATATCCAAGGAACAACTTCTCGAAATGTTTTCAGACTGTATTGAAAAGAAATGGATGAAAGAGGAGAAAAAGTTCAGAAAAAAAGTTGAAATATATCTAAGAAAAAATCAACATTATATTGAGTCTTATGAAGCAGATTTTTATGATCAGGGATTTGAGTATAAGGATGCTGGAAGTAGCTATTCAAATTTTAAAAGTGAATTTGATTTGCGTCAAAGATATAAATTTTATCTTGAAATTATATGTGCAATGTACAAGCTTCATAAAAACATGAATTTTGCAATTGATATGACTGATTTATATAATTTATTAAATGAAGATCATTTAGATATAGATTATAATAAATATGTTGAAGTTGTTGCAGTTGTTTGCATGATATTTGAAGGTGAAGTTTATACTAGTACACAATGTGGTGAATTTTGTGAATTAAGAGAACAGTATTATATTTATGATAGTTTTCAACTTACAATTTTAGGAATGATTTACTTGGTTGAAAAAGAAAATGCTTAAAAGAAGAAAGATTAGTTTGAAATATAACTAATCTTTTTTGTGAAAAATCACAAAATGAAATTTAGAGATTTTTAGCAAAATTATTGTAATTGTTAAAATTTATGATATACTATTAATAAATAGATTGATATTTGTATCAATCGTCAAGAGAGCCAAAAGTTGTAGATAACTACGTCAACAACACCAGAATCGTAAAACCATACAATATTGTAATATCAATATTTGTATGGTTTTATTTTGTATAGTAATATAGTCTAGCGATTTTGAAATAGTAAAGCCAATAATTCCTCCAATAATTAGCGGATTTATTATTGATTTAAAATAGATTTTTAATTTTGAAATATATATTATCCGCCTGTTAAATTCTACTTAAATTATTCATTTTTTACTATAATTTGTCTATAAATTTCTTTTTAATTTTAAATGATGAATGCACATAAATCCCTAATGTCACGCTAACATTTGAATGACCTAAAATTTCACTTAATGATTTTACGTCCATTCCTACTCGTATACATCTTGTTGCAAAAGTATGTCTTAGACAGTGAAATTTTTTGTATGGAATATTACATTTTTTTAAGAGTCTATTATATGTGTATCTATATCCTGTTGGTTCTATTGTTTTTTCTTTTTTTCCAGTTAAAATAAATGCATCTTTTGGATATTTTTTAGAAAATCCTTTTAATTTTTGATATAAAATTTTAGCTAATGGTATTTCTCTTACTGATTTTTTCGTCTTTGGTGATGTTATTATTACTTTTGTGTTATTTTTACTCATATATATTCTTTGTATTGTATGTTTAATTCTTATTTTTCTGTTTTCTAAATCTATGTCTGACCATTTAAGTGCACATACTTCTCCAATTCTTAAACCTGTATACATACTTATTAGTATTCCTACATTTTTTATATCTTCTGAATCTAATATGTAGTTTTCTATTTTTATTCTTTCTCTTTCATTAAATACTTCTGCTTCTTTGCTTGTTGTTAAAGGGATTGATATTAAATCTAATTTAAAATCTAAATTATATTTTCTTTCTGCATATTTTAATATTGATTTTAGTATTGTTGTTATATCTTTTACTGTTTTACTTGATAGTTTAAATTGTAATTCTTCTATGTATCTATTTAGATTTGTGTTTACAATTTCTTTTAAATTTCTGTCTCCAAAATCTTTTTTTAGATAGTTTGTAATTTTGAATTTGTAATTTGCATATGTCGATTCTTTTATCCTCATTTTTTTATATTCTAGCCATTCATCACATACTATTCCAAATTTTTGTCTTCTTCCAATTAATAATTCCATTTTTGTTACATTCCTTTCTTTTTTTACTTATATATAAATATACTACCATATCTTTACCAATTGGAACTAATTGATAGTTAGTATTTTGAGCAATTTTATGTCGATTTTATACCTTTTTTTTCGTTTTTTTATTGCTGTGAATAACTTTTTTATTTCGTGTAATACTAATAGTATGAATTTAATTTTAGTATTTTTTGTCGTTTTTTGTCGAATTCTGCTGGGTTTGTCTGAACTTTTACCATTTGGAAATTTTCATATTCCCAGTTTGTTCTATATTTACTTATAAATTGTTATACTTATTTTAGTTAATATGGAGGTGTACATTATGAAATCTAATGTAAAAAATTCAATCGATTCTGCTATTGGTAGAGTGTTTAAATCTTATAGGAAAAAATATCATTTGACTCAAACTCAAGTTGCTGATAAACTTGGTATTTCAGAAAAATATATTTCGAGATTAGAAAATGGTAATAGTGGTGTTAAACTTGAAACTTTAATAAATTATATGAATACTTTGGGAATTGCTCCTGATGTTTTATTTAAGGATTTGATGAAAAACAATGATGTAGTTTTTCAAGTTAATTTATCTCAAAAAATTAGTGAATTACCTAAGGATAGACAAAAATTTATTAATAAAATTGTTGATGAGCTTAAACGTTTGTAATTTTGTTATGTGTATTAATTGCTTTCATTTACTTTTATAACTGGTTAATTTTAGGATATTTTAAAAAATCCCACAAATTAGAAAAATTTATCCTAAAATGTGGGATTTAAATATTTAATATTAGTAAAGTTATAAAACTTTTTTAATATATATTTTTTGTTCTTTTTGTGTTTTATTCTTTCCAGAAAGCTTCATAAGTTTTGTATGCTGAATAAATATCATATTTACTTGTTACTTCATATGGTGCATGCATTGAAAGTACTGGAACTCCACAGTCAATTACATCTGTTCCTTTATTTGCTAAGATGTATGCTATTGTACCTCCGCCTCCAATGTCAACCTTTCCTAGTTCTGAAACTTGATATTTTATTTCATTTTTTTCTAATATGTTGCGTATCCATGCTACATATTCTGCGTTTGCATCTGATGCACCTGATTTTCCTCTCGCTCCAGTGTATTTGTTTAGTGTTATTCCTCTTCCTAAGTATCCTGCATTTGCTGTATCTGATACATATGCATAAATTGGATCAAATCCTGCATCTACATCTGAAGATAACATTTTTGAGAAGCAAAATACTTTATCTAATAAATTTGGTTTGTTTATTCCTAATTTGTTTAGGATTTCTGATACAAAGAAATCAAACATATGTGATTCCATTCCTGTATTTCCCATACTTCCAATTTCTTCTTTATCTGATAAAATACATATTGCTGTATTTTTTACTTTTTCTAAATTCATCATTGCTGCTAGTGATGTGTATGCACATACTTTATCATCTTGTCCATATGCTGCTACCATGCTTTCATCAAATCCTAATGATCTTGCTTTAAAAGCTGGTACTAATTCTAATTCTGCACTTAATAGGTCTGATTCTGTAATTCCGTATTTTAGATTTAATAAGTGTAATATATTTAATTTTACTTTTTCACTTACATTGCATTGTTTTTTGTTGTCGTTCATGTTATCCTTGCCACCACATGAAAATGGTATGCTTCCTATTAAAAGTTTTAAATCTTCTCCTTCTACTCCATTTTTTAGTTTTTTCTCCATTTGGTCTTGTGCTAAATGTGGTAATAAATCTGTTATTGTGAATATTGGATCTGTTTCTTTTTCTCCTATTTCTATTTCTATTTTTTCTCCGTTTGTTTTAACAATTACTCCATGTATACTTAATGGTATTGTTGTCCATTGATATTTTTTTATTCCCCCATAGTAGTGTGTTTTAAAATATGCTAGTCCACCATCTTCACATAATGGATTTGGTTTTAGATCTAGTCTTGGTGAGTCAATATGTGAACCTATAATATGCATTCCATTTTCTTCTATGTCATTTTCCCCTATTATTGCTAAATACATACTTTTTCCTCTGTTTATGAAATATATTTTGTCTCCTGGTATTAATGTTTGTTTGTTCATTATGTCTGTATATCCGCTTCTGTCTGCTAATTCTTTAGCATTTTTTATAAATTCTCTTTCTATTTTTGATTTGTTTAAAAATTTCATATAGTTTTCTGTTATCATAACAAGTTCTTCTTTTTGACTTGTTGTCAAGTCTTTCCATCCATCTTCCTTTTTTGTAAAAAGTTTTTCTTTTAGTTCCTCTCCCATATTTTATCACAATCCTTTCTTTGTATTTCTTGCCTCAGTATATCACTTTTTATTTTTTTTGTCTACATCTATCTAATGGGGATTTTCATTGTCATTGGCTCTTACTTTAGTTTTGATGGTAAAAATTTGTATGATCTTGCTTTTAAGGATTTGGAGATTTTTTATTTACATTAATTTCGCTTTTTTTATTGACTTGCTGGCTTTTTTTTGCTACAATGCTAGTAATATTCATATATTTATATGTTTATTTTATTTATTTTTTTGTTTATCGAACTAGATTTCTTCAAAAAGCAATCTAGTTCTATTTAATATTTATTAAATTAAATTTATACATATAAAATATTATTTGTACAGAATTTGCTAAGTAAATTTCGTGCAAAAGCAAAGATGAGGACTTTAATTAATAATTCCTAATGTTATTAAATTAAGGTCCTCGTCTTTATTTTTTTATAGTTCTTCATTATCTTCTATTATTTTTTCTATAATGTTTTCTTCTAATGAAAATGGAGTTACATATCCTTCTAAATAATTCATTTTTTCGCTTAGTACTTCATTTCCTTTATTTACATATATTTTTGATTTTCCTTTTCCATTTTTGGCTTCTTGTACTAAGTTTGATACTGGTGAGTTACCGTCAAATGCTAATACTATTGATTTTCTTCTTTCGAAAATTTCATAATTGAAGCTTTTGTATATTCCTAGTTCTTCACTTTCTGTTGATATTCTTATTCCTGTTATTTCTTTTCCTTCTAGTCTTTCTTTCTCTTTTTCATTTATCATTTTTGGAATTATTGCATATATTTCAAATTGTTTTTTGTATTTTTGCATTGCCTCTATTACGGCTTTTTCGTACCCTTCTACCTTGTGTCCTATTACAAAAAACACTTTTTTATTGTCTAATTTTTTTATAAGGCTTTCTATTATTTTTCGTCCATATTCATCTATATATGTTATTCTTCCTTTTTTGTTAAAGCTTCCTCCTGCTATTATTATTGGAATTTTATCTGTTGGTAATTCTGCTATTTTGCTACCTAATACTTTTTCTGACTCTTCTGTATTTGTTATTCTAAGATCTCCTTCTTCGTCTTTTATTTTTTCTAGTTCTTCATTTTCTATTTTTAATAATGCTTCTCTTAGTGTTCTTCCTTTTAAGAATTCTTGAAATTTTTTTGTTTTTTCTTCAAAGAATTTTTCGTTTTCTTTTATAATTTGCTCTTCTACTTCTCTCATTTGCTCAAATTCTTTGTCTGTTACACCTAATAGATTTTGTAATGCTAATTGTTCATCAAATGTATCTGTTCCATAAAATCCGTTTCCATCTGTTCCTTGTACACATTTTACTCCTTCTTTTAGAAATTTTCTTATCGGATGTTTTTCTAATTTGCTTAAATTGTTTAATCTTATATTAGATGTCAATTGAAATTCTACTATTGTATTTGTTTTTTTCATTTTTTCTATTAGTTCTTTTCCTTCTTTTGTGTTAGGTTCTTTTGAATATAATCCATGTCCTATTCTTATTCTTGGCATTTCTTGATTTGGTCTTAGTGATTCTTCTACACATTTTATTGATTTTCCTACATTGTCTTTTAAGCTGTCGTTTTCTCCTGCATGTATTCTTATTGTAAATCCTTTATCATAATATGCTATATCTTGTACTATTTTCTTGATTGCTGGTTTTAAATCTTCTATATCATTTATTTCTTCTCCTTGAAAGTCACTTCCTACAACATATGGGTCTTTTGCTACTGCTTTTAGCACACATAAATTTTCTCTTAGATATTTGTCACTTGTTATTTGATCTTTTATGATTGTTAATGCTACCCTTCTTATTCCTGCTAAAAATCTTATTTTTACTCCTGTTTCTTTTTCTATTTCTGGTAAAATTTCATGTACTTCCTCTAGCAATTTTATTGCTGGTCCTCCTATTTTTACTAGATCTGTATTTGCTATTTCTATGTATTTTATTCTTTGCTTTTGATATTCTCTTGCTATCCATAATAGTTTATCTTGTCTTATTCCATTGTTTTGGTATGGACTTCCTGGCTTGCTGTCTTGTAGCATTTTTATAACCATTTCTTTGATGTCTTTTTCTGGTATTTTTTGAGCTATTTTTTCATCTAGTTTTATTTTGTTTTCTGATTCTATCCCTTTTGCAAATACATATCTGTATATATAGCATTTTTCTAGGTTTGTGAATACTGCTTGACCATCTTTTAATATTGATAAACTTACTCTGATTTTTTCTATGTTTCTTCTTGCATTTTCTAAGTTGCTTAATATGAAATCTGCAAAGTTTATAAATGTGTTGTCATCTATTTTCCTTGTTAGATATTTTCCTGTTAGCTTTGAGTCTTTAAATTGTTCTTCTACTTCTTTTCTTTGTTCTGTGATTTCTTTTTCTTGTTCTTCTGACATTTTTAAGTTTAATTTTTTTATGTAATATAATGGATATTTTATTTGATGTTTTATTCCTAATGCTATTAAGCAGTCTGGTGTTAATATTGCATTCATATGTGTGTGTAAATCTGTTCTGAATTTGCTTTGTTTTAATATGTATGTTTTTACAAATGTTTTTTCTATTGGTAATTTGTAATTTTTTGTTTGTGACATTAATGTTTTACTTATTGCTGGTATTTGGGCTTTTATTTCTATTCTATCATTATATATGTTAGCTAGTTTTATTCCTCCTAGTCTGAATACATATACTTCTTCATTGTTTCCGTTTATCATTGCTTGCATCTGGCCTTTTATTATTTTCATGTCTTGATCATTTTTTTCTGTTTCTAATTTGCAAATTTTTGCTAGATTTGTTATTAGTGTTCCTTTTTTGTGGTTTGGTGTTTCTAATATGTATTCTATTTCATCTTCTGATATTTTGTATAAGTTTACTATTATATCTTTTTCTTTGTCTAAATAAAATTTTCCAAATGTTTTTACTTTTTCCATTTTACCACCATTCCTTTATATTTTTATTTTTAAAATTTGTAGCTATCATTGCATTAGATTAAGTATTATTAATTTTTTTATTTTCTGTTTTACTTTAAAACCCACAATCTTTTGAATTGTGGGTCTCTTTTTATCTGTTATTCATTCTTTGTTTTTTTGCTTTTCTGCATTCTGGACATCTTACTGGTTGGTTTTCAAATCCTTTTTGTGCATAAAAGTCTTGTTCTCCTGCTGTGAATACAAATTCTGCTCCACAGTCTTTGCATTGTAATGTTATGTCTTCGTAATTGTTTTCCATTTTTTCTTTTCCTCCTTTTCCTTTGATTTGAATTACATTTACCTATTCAATCAAACTTTTAGAAGGATTTATAGATTAAAATTAATTCATTTGGTGCGCCTGGAGGGATTCGAACCCCCGGTCTTCAAGTTCGTAGCCTGATATTCTATCCAGCTAAACTACAGGCGCATTTTTGTGGATTTCTTTTCTTATTGCTTTTTTCTTCTTCCACTTGTTCTATTATACTTTGATTTTTCTTTTTATTCAAGTCTTTTTTTGAATTTTTTTACTTTTTTTAAAAAATCTCTTGTCAAATTGTTTTTTTTGTGGTATATTATATTAGCGTTCAGGTTATTTCGAGGTGTAGCGCAGTTGGTAGCGCGCGTGGTTTGGGACCATGAGGTCGCAGGTTCGATCCCTGTCACCTCGACCAAAAAAAGACTATTTTTAAGAGAATTCATAAGAATTCAAGAATAGTCAAAAGCATATAAAGTACTATTTTCTAAGGAATTTAGAGAATAGTATTTTTTTTATTTATTTTCAAAAATTCTTAAGAATTCTAAAAAAACCGAATATTTTGTTCAGCAAAATGTTCCGCAAAGATTTTTATAGTCAAAATTTGTGTTCCGCAAATTTCCGCAAAAGAGTTTTTATTGATATATAGATACTTTCAGCAATTTTAAAACAAAAAATTTAAAAGAACTGAAAGGAGAACTATTGCTATGAATTTTATACCTTACAAGGCTAATGAATGCCTTGAAAATACTTTTTACCAAATCCCAAAAGAACTATTTATAAATCCAGCATATACAAAGTTAAGTTCAGATAGTAAATTACTATATGGCTTATTATTAGATAGATTATCAATTTCAATAAAAAACAACTGGGTTGATAAAGCTGGAAATATATATTTAATTTTTTCAAGAAAAGAGGCACAAGAAAAATTAAATCTATCAGACAAACCAGTACAAAAGCTTTTAGACAATTAAACGAAGCAAAACTAATACACGAAGTTAGACAAGGCTTTAAGAAAAACAATATCATATATGTTGGTAAATTAAATCATATTGATAATGATAAATTTATGAATCGTAAAATCTCCGATTCAGGAAACGGAAATAATACGAATCAAGAATCGGAGAATGTACGAAGTAATAAGAATAAATATAATAAAAATAAATCTAATAATATTTCAGACACAAAAAAATCTTTTACAAATCACGAACAAAGACAATATGAAAATCTAGATTTTTTATATGCAAATAAAATATTTGAGAATTAGAAAAGGAGAATTAAAACTGGAACATATAGAATTAAAAGAAACTAATCAAATGGAATGGGTTAGTATGATTAATAATATAAAAAATCGTGCTGAAGAAACTAATTAAAGATAACAAAATTAAGTTTGAATATTACAATAATAAGCAAGTTCCACTTGACTTAATTCAAATTTGTCATAACCAAATTGATGATACAATAGAACTAAAATTTAGAAATATTATGCAAGAATATCTTGATGAAATAAAACAAATTACAAAAAAAATGATACATAAAAACTATAATAAATTTCATTTTTTTAGTATGTTTTACACAAGTTTTTAATAAAATGTGCATAAATATAGCTATAAATTTATATGTTAGAATTTTGAAAGCAAGCGTCGCATTTTAACTCCCGTTAAAACACAGCTTGTCAATTTTAGATTAAAATTGACAGATGGGGAAAATTCCCCAAACCCCTTAATAAAATATAAAATTTTTGAAACAGTCGTACAAAAAGTAAGGCTGTTTTTTTCGTGAAAGGAGAATTTAATTTATGAGAAAAAGAAATATAAAAAAACAAATATGGATTGATATTATTAAAAAGAAAATCAAAAGAAGCAGGACTATCTGAAGCAGAGTTTATTAGAAGTTTAATTAAAGGTTATAGAATAAAAGCACAACCAACTGAAATAATAAAAGAATTTCAAAAACAATTATATGGAATTGCAAATAATATAAATCAAATTGCTAGAATTTTAAATTCAAAATTTAGTACCTCACATGATGATTACGAAACTATCAATGAAATGTTAAGCAACTTTATTTTAGATTTTGAAAAGAAAGTTTATTCAAGAAAAAAGTAGGAGGTGTTCCATGGCTGTTACAAAATATAAAGTAATAAAGAAAAATTTAGAGGCAGTTATAAATTATGCAATGAACGGAGAAAAAACTGAAAATGGAATTTTAGTATCAGCATTAAATTGTTTACCTAAAACTGCATATAGTCAAATGATGCTTACTAAAAAGAACTTTCATAAAGAAAATGGAAGATTAGGTTATCACATTATACAATCATTTAATGGTAACGAGGTATCGCCAGAAAAGGCAAATCAAATTGGGATAGAACTTGCTCAAAGTTTATGGGGCGATAAATATCAAGTTGTGGTATGTACACATACTAATAAAGATAATGTTCATAACCACATTGTATTAAATTCAGTTTCATTTATAGATGGCTCAAAATATCACAATTCAAATGTAGATATAGCTTTATTAAAAGAAACTAATGATGAATTCTGTATGAAGCATGGCTTGTCAGTTTTAGATACCTACAAAGCAAATAAAGAAAAACAAATTGCACGAAGTAGAATAGCAAACTACAACAGAAATTTAGGTAAAATGGAGCTTATAAAAAATGATATTGATGAGGCAATTAGCAAATCAAGAAAATATCAGGATTTTATAAATATTTTAAATAGTCAAGGCTATTATATAAAAAAAGGTGGATCATCTATATCAACGCCTTATTATAATAGAAATATAAGATTAGCAAGAGCTTTTGGAGATGAATATTCTGTTGAAAATATTAAAGCTAGAATATATAATTATGCAATTAAACCATCTGAAGAAAATAAATATAAAGTTAGAATTTATGATGGAGTGAAAATTGATAGTGAATTACTAAAAACATCACACTTTTATAGACTATATGTTCATTATTTATATGTGTTTGGAAAGTTGCCTGCTAAAATTCGTTACGAAGAAAGAAGTGCAGAATATTATAAGGCTATCGAGAAAATGGATAAAATAAGTGAAGAAATTAGGTTTATTGGAAAATATGATATTCAAAGTAAAAGTGATGTTGAAAAAATTAAAAGTGAACTTATAGAAAATGTTTCGAAACTAAAAGAAAATAAAGAAAAGTTATTAAAAGATTATATTAAAGCTGATGATATTGATAAAGAAAATATACAAACTAAAATTGAAAATATTACTGTTGAAATAACTAAAATAACAGAAGATATTAAGATTTGTAAAAGAATTATTTATAATGCTGAAAGAGGAGAAAAAGAACAAAAACTGATAGAGCAAAGGAAAAATGAGAATTTACAAAATAGTAAAAAAGATGTGAAAAAGAAAGGATATATTAGGTGATATAAAACGAAAATAATAAAATAGGAACTCACAGAGTTCTTATTTTATTATTTTATGCTCTAAATTATAATCACCATTCATTAATTTCTCTTTAAGAAATTCAGGTCTAAAATCAAAATTGTTTAAAGATTTTATATCAAGCCATTCAAAATTATGAACTTTGATTTCTCCTTTATCATTTTCTACTTTTTCATAATTTTGTAATGAAATTTTATCAAAATTTTCAGGACTAACTATATAGTAAAAGCTCAATTCATGAGTTTGAAACCCTTTCTTATCCATATAAAAATTTTCTACAATAGCTATTTCTTTATCGATAGAAACAGGTGTATCTATTTCTTCTAACATTTCCCTTAAAATAGCTGTTTTAGTGTCTTCTCCTAATTCAACATGTCCACCAGGTAGACAATAAGATACATTATTCTTCATTTTAATAGTTAAAATCTTATTGTTATAAATCACGATACCATTAACTCTATATTTAAACTTTTGTGTTTCATTTTTAAATTCAATATCTTTCATTTACATTCCTCCCTATAAAATTTGGTATATTTTATCAAATTTTCATTTAAAAGTCAAAAAAATTTGTTTAACCCAATTAGTGTGTGATAAAATAACTATGGAGGTAAAAGGTATGAATATAAATAATAAAATAACATGTATAACTATGTTTGACAAACACAGTTTAAATAAAATTAATGCATATATAAACGATATTGATTTTAAATTATGCAAACTTAAATATGATGAAGAAAACAGAGAGGATAAAGATTTATTGCCATTTCATTCAACAATATGTGTATGGAAAAATAAAAATTCTACAGAAATAAAAAGATTAATAGAAGCAATTGATTTTTGTGAATTTAAAATGCAAATTATAGGAACACAAATAAAAGAATCTACTCAAGGTAGTTATAACCTATATTTTGAAATACAAAAGAGTGAAGAATTAAATAAAATACAAGAATTAATATATCAAAATGAAAATTATAGAGTAAAAAAATATAAACCAAATGTATTTATTCCGCATATAACAATTCATATAGATAAGGATTTAAAAAAAATAATAAAATTACAAGAAAAAATAATGAAAGATTTTAAACCATTTGAAGTTAAAGTATGTAAAATTGGACTATATAAAATATATCCACCAAAAGAACTGGTATAAATTGACAAAATAAGAAAAAAATGTTAAAATCTTATGTAAACAGTCGCTATTGTAGAATGTTTTAATTAAAAGAATCTATTTAGCAAAACAGAAAGGAGGATACAAATGGAAAAATATCTAATTGTTTTAGATTTGGATGACACACTATTACATTCTGATAAAAGTATATCAGAATATTCCAAATTTATTTTGAGAAAATGTCAAGACTTGGGGTGCAAAGTGGTAATTAATACAGCTAGAAGCCATATAAGAACTATTAATTTTGCAGAACAGGTGAATGCTGATTTTATTTGTTCGTTTAACGGAAACTTTGTTTGTGACAGATATGATAATATAATATATTATAATCCTATTTCAAATGATGTGTCTAAAAATGTAATAGAGGAATTAAGCAAACATACAAAAAACATAATTAATGAAGGCTTATATGGCTCTTTTTGTACTGACAAAAGCGATATTGATTTTGTAGATTCAAAATTCGCATCTATAAACTTTGTGAAAAATCTACAAAGTTGTAAGTTGATATTAAGATGTCAAGAAGAAAATTATGCGTCTATAAAGAGTATAATAGAAAAGTACAATTTATCTATAACCTTTTCAAGAGAGAAAAATACAGCCAGGATTCTACCTTCTGGAACAGACAAATGGATTGGAATAGAACATATAAAAGAGTACCTAAAAAACGATTATAAAGTAATTGCATTTGGGGATGATATCACTGATTTGGAAACGTTAAAAAATGCAGATGTAGGCGTCAGAATGAAAAACTCTATTTCAGAAATTATTGAAAATGTAAGTTTTTCTACATCTTCTAATGATAATGATGGTGTAGCTGAATTTTTATGTCATTATTTTAATTTGGAACAAGAAAATATTGATTACAGTAATGTAAAAATATTAGATTGTTCATTAAGAGATGGCGGACACTTAAATAAATCCAATTTTGGATATGATACAATAAAGGGATTTATTGAAAAATTAGCTATGTCTAATACAGATATAATTGAGATAGGTTTTTTGCAGGACAGTGAATTTGATAGAAATATAGCAATCTATCCAACAGTTGCAAAAGTAGAAGAGATACTTAAAGATATTGATTGCAAGAATTCAATAATTTCGCTGTTAACACAAGTAGACAAGTTCGATATTTCTAAGCTTGAAAAATGCTGTGGAAAGGTTAAGATGATAAGAGTATCTTTTCATAGCAATTTGATTGATTTAGGAATGCAATATTGTGAAGAAGTAAAGAAAAAAGGATATTTATGTTCAGTAAATCCTATAAATTTTTCACACTATAACAAAGAAGAAGTAGTAAGTTTAATTTCCAAAGTTAATAAAATCAATCCAGATGTTTTTTCAATTGTTGATACCTTTGGTGTGTTGTTAAACAATGACTTTAGAAATAAGTTAAATCTTATTAATCATCTTCTTAATAAATCAATAAAAAGGGGGATTCATCTTCATGAAAACGTCAATTTAGCCTTTTCATCTGCACAAACATTAATTGAAACAAATGCAATTGATGAAGAAGTTATCATTGACACTTCTGTATCAGGTATAGGTAGAGCTCCAGGTAATTTAAAGACAGAATTTATGGAGTACTACATAAACCAGTTGATGAGAAAAGAAAGATATTCAATGGATTCAATCTACTCATTGATGGAAAATGAAATACCAATTTTGAAAAATGAACTTGATTGGAATAATTATTTTGCATATGGAATTACAGCATTTGAAAAAACACATAGAACATATGCAGAATATTTGATGAACAAGGGACTTTCTTTACTAGAAATTGAAAAATTGATTAAACAGATTCCATATGAAAATAGAGGGAAATTTGATGAAAAGGTAATAGAAACAATTTATCAAGCCAGCAAAAAATAAAGGAGGATTACTATGTGGTTAGAAAAGTATGTAAAAGAGGTTGGGATTGAAACAGATTATCCAAAATTTAATGGAGAAGAATGTATCTACATCGACCTTAAAACAACGGATTTATTTTTGGCACAGTATTTTAATGGTGAATTCAATGCCTTAGATATTGTAGTTAAATATTTAGCAATTGAAAATTACTACAATAAGAACGACTTCGGTTTTGAATTATATCGGAAAATGCAGTTAAAGCGAATTGGTGAAGATTGGAATGAAAGATTTGTGAATTTGATAAGATCGTTTGAAAATGGAATAGATATGGATTCTTGGATTAAGACGGATTTATCTTATTCCATTCACGATGGAGCACACAGAGTTGCATTAGCACTTTATCACGATTATGAAGATATACCAGTAAGAGTCTTCAATGTAAATATTCAAAGAAGATATTATGGTATTGATTGGTTTAGAGAAAATGACTTTTCTGAATCAGAAATAGCAATTATTAAAGGAAAATTGGAAGAATTGCTTTCCAAATGCAGAAAGCCATATTATTGTATTTTATGGACACCAGCAAGATATCAGTTTAACAACATTATAAACTGTCTCGGGAAAGTCGAAGAAGGAGTTCATATCATTAATATAGAAAAAGTTAGTCTTACAAGTGAAGATTTAAAAAGATTCATATATGATATATATGAGACAGATGATATTATGAAATATAAATTGGATCTCAAATATCAGCATATGATGCTCTCTCTTGAGGCTGACGATTATAGTGAACAGTTATTTGAAATTTGCGTAATTGAACTTAAATTTGATAATCCAGACTTTAGACTTAAACCGTTAAGTGGACTTCCACAGTCAAAAGCAACAATGAGGGTCAAGAAGAAAATCAGAGATTTGTTCAAAGATAAAATAACAGATTATTATTATGACATCATCATGCACTTGACAGACAATCAGATACAAAATGATGAAGTCAAAAAAATAATAAAAGTTGCAAAAAACAACACAAAAACATTTTAAGGAGGACAACACTATGAAAGAAAAAATAATTGGATTAATTCCTGCAAGAATGGGAAGTTCAAGATTTCCTGGTAAGCCAATTGCTAATATTTGTGGAAAACCAATGGTGTATTGGGTATATAAGCAGGCAGAAAAAGTCAAAGAACTTGATGAAATCTATGTTGTAACAGAGGATGATATTATTGCTGAAAAATGTGCTGAATTTGGAGTTCCTTATTGGATTGAAAAAGAAGAAACAACAACAGCAGCTGAAAAATTATCCTATACAGCAAGAAAAATGGATGGAGATATCTACTTGAATATTCAGGGAGATGAGCCATTAATTAAACCTGAAGCAATCAAACAGGTTATTGATGCAATGAAGACGAACAAAGATGTAGACTACGTAGGACTTCGTTCAAAGATTGATACGGAGGAAGAGTTTAAAAATCGGAATGTTGTAAAGGCTGTTGTTGACGCAAACGGATTTGCAATGTACTTTTCGCGTAGTCCAATTCCGTATACATATGATTCTAATAATGCTTTTAGAGTTTTAGGATTGTATGGATACAGAGCAGATTTCTTAAAGAAATTTGCGGATTTTAAGAGAAGTAAATTAGAAAGTCTTGAGTGTGGCGTAGAAATGTTAAGGGTGATGGAAAATGGATATAGAATTCAGTTAATTGAAACTGAATATACAACCATTGGAGTTGATTTACCAGAGCATATCGCCATTATTGAAGAAAAAATGAAAAATTCGGTTCAATATTAAGATTTAACTTATTAAAAAGTGACAGACTACTCAAAATTGAGTAGTCTGTTTTCAACGTATAAAAATATTTTGAAGTTATTGATTTATATTTGCAATAAATGCATTAAAATAGGTATTGAATTGTTTGTTCAGGATACAAGACAAATTGGTTACTCTTAAATTTTTCAATATCTATCCATATTGCTTCTAATTCCGAATTATCATCGATGACATGGTATTGTTCTTTATAGTCTTTGGAATCGATATAAGCTTCGTAGAAGAATACTAATTCATGTGCATCTTTTCCTTTATAATGAAAAATATTTTCTGAGATTCCTAAATATTTTCCAATTTTAATTGATACATTAATTTCTTCTTTGAACTCTCTTTTTAGAGCGTCTTCACTTGTTTCTAAAAATTCTATTCCTCCACCTAAACATCTAAAAAATTCTTGATTTTTTTGTTTATCATAAAATCGACTAACTAATAATTTTCCATCATTTTTAACTAATCCTAATACAATAGGTCTAATTTCCTTGAATTTGTCCATAAAAATACAATTTCCTTCCATAATATAATTTTCTAATAATCATAATTTAATATTAATAAGCATTTACTAATTTATTTATTATTAAATACTATTTAACTTTTTCAATGTCATTTGTTCTTCAGTGTCATCATCATTTAAAAGCATAATATCTTTTAAATTACCACCTAATCTAGTATGCTCATTTCCACCATCACTATATACTTATGGTTTCAATTATTTTAATTTTAAATTCTTTGTAATATCATCTGATAAGTCTTTACTAGGAATTTTAACAGATATACCTTTTTCAGTTTGTATAACATTTTTTGAAATAGATTTACTTCTACTTTTATAGACATTAGCTTTATTCTTACATTGATGTGTATCATATTCAGCCTTTGGATTATTTGCAATAAAAGCTTTATTACAGAAATTACAAACTTTAAGTAGTCTAACATCCTGTGCCATTTGCATTGAATATGCAATATCAACAGCTTGTTTTAAATAATTAATTGTAATTCCAAAACTACTATTTAAATATAATTCTCTTATATTAGATGTTATGTGATTTGCATTTAAGAAAGGCAAGTCCATTGTTACATTTTTATTTTCTAATGTTGAACTTAAAGTTTTATATAATGACCTAGCATAATTTAAAACTAATTCAACAAACTCAGCATAATTTTCATTATAAATTAAGTATTCATTTATTATTGATGTTAAATAACTTTCCTTTTTAGTATCAACTGCAGCATCTTTACATTTTTTAATTATAGCATTTATTTCTTTCTTATTTAATTTGGGTAAGAAGAATTTTAAATATTCATCTACATTCATAAAATCAACATTCTCTTTATTATCTATATAGAACGGATCTCTTATTGCAACTTTATTTTCAAATATAAAATATCTACTAATTGCTAAATCTATCATAAATCCAAAAGAACCATATTTAGAATAGAAGTTAAGCAACTCAAAATCTTCAAGAGGTTCTTTATAAAAAACTTTCTTACCAATATTTAAAACTTCAATTAGCAATTCATCAATATTTTCTGTTATACTAATAATTCTTTTTGTAGCATTTTCTTCAGGTAGAATATATCTCTTTCCTTTAAATTTTTCTATTTTATATTTGCTAAATGCAAAACAAAAAGAAGATGATTCAATTCTAAAATTTACTTTCATATTTTTAACTCCCAAATTTTTTTTAATAAATTTAATGTAATCTATTGATAATAATAATCAATTACAATCAAATGTCAAGAGAATTGATTAAAATTCTTGGAAAGCACATTGAAAATTGAATACTCAATAGCTAAATACATTATAATGATACACTTACACAACCATAGCTCTAGCGTGATAAAACCGTCGCAAGCAATGGGTCTAACTTGGCTAGATAGCGAAGTGGTGAGAGTCCAGTGAAGTATAAAATACTTGTTTAGAATTGCCCAGAATAGAGGGACAGGAAAAATATCATTCAAAAATACAACAAAAGGAGGAATAATAAATATGGGAGTTAATACACAACAAAACTTAATGATTATTTTAACTACAAAAGATGTAATGAAAATCTTGAAAATAGGAAATAAAGCCTGTTTAGAGCTATTTCACAAAAAGGACTTTCCTTGTATGAAAATAGGCAGAGCCTTTGGAATTACAGAAGAAAATTTTATAGAATATTTTAAAACAAGAAGAGTTGAAGATGATGAAAGCGGAATTTAATCATAACCACGTGTAAAACACGTGGTTTGTTCTTAGCCTAGAAGGCTTTTGTTCTGGCTTTTCTGGGCTTAAGCCCTACTGAATTGGGTTGCCAACCGCATTTCTTTCTCAGGCTACCACTTAAGTGGTCCTAATTCTTTTTTTATTTTTCTTTCTTTTTCCTTTTGTTCTTTTTCAAACGGATCTACATATTCTTTTATACTTATTTGATCTGTTGCTATATCTTCTTGTAATTGTTTTCTTATATATTCTTCTATTGCCTTTTTATTCTTGCCTACTGTGTCCACATAATAGCCTTTACACCAAAAATGTCTATTTCCATATCTGTATTTTAAATTAGCATGTCTATCAAATATCATCAAACTACTTTTTCCTTTCAAATATCCCATTATACTTGATACACTATATTTAGGCGGTATACTTACAAGCATATGTATATGGTCTGGACATTCTATTATTTCTATTCCTTTTTGTTCGCATAGTCTCCTTAATATTACTCCTATATCTTTTCTTATCTGTCCGTATATTTGCATTCTTCTGTATTTTGGTGCAAATACTAAATGATATTTGCAATTCCATGTACTGTGTGCTAAACTATTATTGTCTTTCATGACAAATCCTCCTTTTTGATTTTATTTGCGGCTGGCTACCACATATATTATATCAAAAAGGAGGATTTTTTCCACCCATAGCTATAAGCTTTCTGAACCCCATGTATAACATGGGGTTTTCATTGTACAAAAGAAATGATTTAATCTTATAGGTTGCCCTTTAAGATTAAATCATACAGTTTGTTAATTAGTCCCATAGAATATTTTTAAAAC
>CAKPOI010000022.1 GCA_934169775.1 uncultured Clostridia bacterium | reverse complement strand
AAAAAGGCTTTAAATATTAAGTATATGTTTGTTCCTAACATTTAGAAATTTGTATAAATTATATAAAAATGGCTGGGCAAAACCTGCTACTAATGAGCAAAAAGTTTTTCCAGTTCCAGCAGCACCTTTTGCAATGACAATTGGAACTTGGCTAGCAGGAAGTGTTAAAGCATGGAGCAGAAACGACTGACTTTTGTTCATAGCTGTGAATCCATGTGTTAGATTGATAGAAGACTTATCTAAAAGTGTAATTGTTCCTTTTTCTCTGCTATAAACTCCTAATGCACAATTTCCAGAGAAACTTGTTAAATGCAGAAAAGCATTTGTTGGTAATGTTTCAGCTGATGGTAATTTTAAATCACTCAAGTAGCATTTATGCTGTTTGTAGAGCGTATCAATTACCTGATCTGTAACATCAATATGAAATTGTCCAGTGAACTGTTCTTCTAAAACTGGAAAGAGCCGGAATCTAGGTTCTTCAGCTTTTATTCCAAGATAATCAGCTCTAAGTCTTGCTGAATCATTCATGGAAATTAATATGACATCACTAATGTTATTGGGTTTTATTTCTTGCAAGTGCTTACACACTTCAAATCTCCTTTTGTCATAATTTGAGAGATTTGAAAAAGGTAGTTTAATATTTTTTCTATATTTGCCACGTTCTGTAGGAACATCAAGAGCAACTTTTAATATACTACCATTGCTTTGAACAAATCCTTCATTGAGAAGCCGATTCAATCCAATTTCTCTGAGAAGTTTTAATACTGCACGTGCATTTTGGTTTTCTTCTGGATAGCCATCATAAGCTTCAAGTTCCTCGATTGTTGCCATTGGAATGACAATGATGTTGTCTGAGCCAAACTGCAGGGTTGCATTTGCTATTAATAAGCTTTCCATTCCTAAAACAAATTCTTTTGCCATAAGTAATCTCCTTTCATATTGTTTTACATGAATTTGTTTGTATGTAACATAATAATTTTTACTAGTTATTAAGTGAAATAAATAGTAGTAAAAAATTATTGATATTATTTTATCATAATTATGTAAATAATGCAAGGTGTTTTTGGGGCCGGACTCAAAAAACACCTAATGCTTTTGGTGTCGGAGCAAAAAAATACTATCCCTTATATTTCAAAAATAAAAAATGTTATATGTCTTAATAATTTTCTCGGTTCAATACACAAACTAATAATTTCTAAAATAAAATCATGTAATCCTTCAGCTTAGTCCTCGCTTTGCTCGACGTGAAGTTCTTCCATTATTTTATTTAAGAAATTCTAAGATTGCTCCAATCACATTCGAAAATTATTTCTACATATAACATTTTTTATATAATTTCAAAAGATATGTAATGTTTTTTGAGTCCGGCCCCAAAAACATCGATGAAAAAATCCTAGAAAAAGCTTGAAAAAAAGGCAAAAACAATGTAAAATAGTAAGAAGTAAAAAGTAGAAGGGAAGAAAAACAAATGTACTTAATAGTTGGATTAGGAAATCCAGAAGAAGAATATGCAAAAACAAGACATAATATGGGATTTGATGCAATAAATAAAATAGCACAAAAATATAATATAGATGTAACAAAAAAGAAATTTAAAGGAATATATGGAACAGGGATAATAGAAGGAAAAAAAGTGATATTATTAAAGCCTCAAACATATATGAATTCAAGTGGAGATAGCATAATAGAAGTAATGGATTATTATGGAATAGAAGCAGAAGATTTGATAGTAATATATGATGATATGGATATAGAAAAAGGAATAATGAAAATAAGAAAAAAAGGTGGCCCAGGTTCACATAATGGAATGAAATCAGTAATAGAAAATTTACAAACAACAGAGTTTGTTAGAATAAGAGTGGGAATAGGCAGACCAGAACATGCACAAGATAGAATAAATTTTGTAATAGGAAAAATTCCAGAAGAAGAGCAAAAGATATTAGAAGTAGGAGTTCAAAAAGCAGCAGATGCAATACCTGTAATTATTGCAGAAGGTATAGATAATGCAATGAATAAATGTAATTAAATTACTAATAGAAAGGGACAAGTAGGATGTTAGAGATATTTATAGACAAAAATGAAAATCAAGAAAAGGTTGCATTAATAGAAAATGGCAATCTAGTAGAATATTATGAAGAAGATGAAGAAACAGAGAGAAAAGAAGGGAATATATATATTGGAACAGTAAAAGATATAATTCCAGGAATGCAATCAGCATTTATTGATATAGGAACAGAAAAAAATGGTTTTATACATTTAAAAGATATATTACCAAAAGTGGATGAAAAAAATGAAAAACTAGAATTAAATTTAGATATAAAAAAAGTAATAAAACCAAACCAAAAATTGTTAGTGCAAATAAAAAAAGATAGTAATGACAAAAAAGGTGCAAGAGTTTCAACACATATAAATCTACCTGGAAAATATATAGTATTAATGCCAAATACTGATTTTATTACAATTTCACAAAAAATAGAAGATAAAAAAGAACAAGAAAGATTAGTAAATTTAGTAAAAGAACATATAGGCAAAGGAAATGGAGCAATTATAAGAACATCAGCTGTAAAAAAAGATAAAGAATTAATTAAAGATATAGAACTTTTGCAAAATAAATGGAAAGAAATCCAAGAGAAATATAACCAAAAAATATCTCAAAATAATGGTGATAGTTTGGTATATGAATCTGAGAATATAGTAGACAAAATGATAATTGATTTAGTAAGTGAAAAAATCGAAAATATAGTAACAAACAATAAGGCAGAATATGATAAATTAATAATAGAAAAAAATAAAATGGAAGAACTTTCTAATACCAAAATTAGCCTAGAAAATAAAGATGTTTTAGACATATATGATATAAAAAAACAAATTGAAAAAATATGTAATCGTAAAATATGGCTAAAATGTGGAGGCTTTATAACAATAGACAAAACAGAAGCATTAACAGCGATTGATGTAAATACAGGTAAATATACTGGAAACAAAAACTTAGAACAAACATTATATAAAGTTAATGAAGAAGCAACAGTAGAAATAGCAAAACAGATAAGGTTAAGAGACATTGGAGGAATAATTATTATTGACTATATAGATATGAGAAAACAAGAAAATAAAGACAAAATACAAAAATTGCTAGAAGAAAGATTGAAATTAGATAGAGCAAAGACACAAGTAGAAGGATTTACAAAATTAGATTTAATGGAAATGACTAGAAAACATATATGCAGTCATAAAGATAGAAAGGAAAATAATTAATGAATGTAGGATTTGTATCATTGGGATGTAGTAAAAATTTAATAGACACAGAAGTAGCAGTCGGACTTTTTAAAGAACATCATTATACAATAGTAAATGATCCATCAAAAGCAGATATAATAGTTGTAAATACATGTGGATTTATAGATTCTGCTAAAGAGGAAGCAATAAACACAATATTAGAAATGGCAGAGTATAAGAAAAAAAGATGCAGATATTTAATAGCAATGGGATGTTTAGTGCAAAGATATTATGATGAATTGAAAAAGAGTTTACCAGAAGTTGATTTATTTATAAAATTAGAAAATTATGATAAATTATGGCAATCTATTGAAGATATGATAAAAATGGATGTTCAAATACAACCTAAAAATAAATCGAATTTGAAAATATCAGAAATTACACAATTGCCAATGCTTGAACAACAAGAATATATGGAAAGAGTTGTAACAACAGGACAAAATTATGCTTATTTGAAAATAGGAGAAGGCTGTAGCAATTTTTGTACATATTGTGCTATACCATATATAAGAGGAAAATTTATAAGCAGAACAATAGAAGATATTTTAGAAGAAGCAAAAATGCTAGCCAATAAAGGAATTAAGGAATTAATAGTTATAGCACAAGATACTACTAAATATGGTATAGATATTTATGGAGAATCTAAATTGGTAGAACTATTGCAAGAGATATCTAAAATAGATGGTATAGAGTGGATACGATTTTTATATTCTTATCCAGAAGGAATTACAGATGAGTTAATAAATCTAGTTGCTACAAACAATAAAATTGCAAAATATTTTGATATTCCTATTCAACATATTTCAGATGATATTTTAAAAAAAATGAATAGAAGGACAAGTAAAAAAAATATTGAAAGTTTGCTAGAAAAAATACGTGTACAAATACCAGATGTTGTTTTAAGAACAAGCTTAATTGTTGGATTCCCAGGTGAAACAGAAAACAATTTTAATGAATTATTAGATTTTGTAAAAAAAGCAAAGTTTGATAAGTTGGGTGCTTTTATGTATTCTAAAGAAGATGGAACACCAGCAGCTAAGATGGAAAATCAAATACATGGAAACACTAAAAAATCAAGATATAATAAACTTATGAAATTGCAACAAGAAATTTCAAATCAAAACCTTCAAAAAAGAGTTGGTAACATATATTCTGTTTTAGTTGAAAATATGTCTTTTGATAGAAAATACTATATTGGCAGAACTATGCAAGATGCTCCTGATATTGATGGAGTGGTGTTTATTAAAAATGATACAGAAAAGGATTTAATGAATTCTTTTGTCAAATGTAAATTAGTTGAGGTTTGTAATGATTATGATTTTATTGCAACTGTAATTGAAAAATAATTACAATTTTGGCTGCGTTAAATTTCATTTTTGACTACGTAAAGGAGTGAGATTATGGATGAAAATAAAGTGATAGAGAAAATGAGGATGTTAAAATTACAGGAGACTGTAAAAATTATAGAAAACAAAATAGGAAAACAAGCAGATAAAAGAGAATGGGAAAAAGCATTATTAGAAAATAAAGTAGCAAATGTAAAATATATGGGCAAAGCTGAAATAAATGGAGAATGGCAAGACATATACATGTTACTTGAACAATATAAAAAAGAAGTTGATGGCAAGCCACAAACTATAGAAGTGGAAAAATATGTAACAGAAAATTTGGAGTATATTGCAGGAGATAATAAACAAGACGGATATCCTCAAATATTTTTGTCAGAGAAATATGCAAATCAAAAAGAGTTATTAGAGCAAATTCAAAATATGGATGAAAAAGGAATACTAGATTTAAATGCTTGGGAGAATGCAAGAGTTGAAACTATAGCAAAAGAGTTAGGTGTAAAGCCAGAAGATATACAAAGCATGGATGAAATGGATTTAGAACAATTGATTAATGAAAAATATAGTGAAATAGCAGATAGTAAAGAGAGTGCAGAAGAAGTACTTGAAAAAGGAGTAAGCAAGGGGCAAGATACAGATAAAACAGAACTTTCAGAAAAACAGATAGAAGTTTTAAATATAAAAGAAGAAACATCTTTGAGTCAAGAGATAAAAGGGGTTACTTTAGGTGAAAAATTAGGTTTACAAAAAAATGGAATTAATGATGCAAAAAAATTAGTAAGAATATCTATATCTGGACCTAGAGGAGATGCTTATGTAGTTACTCATTCAGATGGAAGTGCAACAGTATTAGGGGAAGATATTTTAGAACCTGATAATAGAATTGGAACATCTCAGACATCAAAAGGTATGACTATAAATAATGATGGAAAAGTTAGTCAAGAAGCTGTAACATCAAGTTATAGAATTGTTAATGGAAATGGAAACGAATATATACGAGCAAGTTATGATGAATCATATGGGAAAGAAATAAAATATAGTATGTTTTCTCCAGAAAGAAATCAGTATTTAGATGTAGAGCTAGAAACGCAAAGAACTAGACCTCAAGATAGTGCAGTAAGGCAATTTATGAAAGATAGAGGTGCTGGAGTAAGAGAAGCGGAGAATGTTATAGAAAGAGGAGAAGAACATCAAATTTATGGAGAAATGGAAGAAAATTCAGAACATCAATTAAATGTTAAAGATGTTGATAATAATAAAAATAATGATACACATGAGCATTTAGAACAAGATGATGAAATAGAACTTTAGAAAGGAAAGTGGTAAAAATGAAAAGAATACTAACAGGAGATAGACCAACTGGGAGATTACATATAGGACATTATTTTGGATCATTAAAAAAGAGAGTAGAGATGCAAAACAGTGGAGAATATGATATGTTCATATTAATAGCAGATGTACAAGCTTTAACAGACAACTTTAATAATCCAGAAAAAGTGAGAAAAAATGTAAGAGAATTAGCAATGGATTATTTATCATGTGGAATAGATCCAGAAAAAACAACAATATATGTGCAATCAATGATACCAGAAACAGCAGAATTAACGGTATACTATTCAAATTTAGTAACAATAGCAAGATTACAAAGAAATCCAACAGTAAAAACTGAAATAGCTCAAAAGAAAGACTTATTTGGAGAAAGTGTAACATATGGATTTTTAGGATATCCTGTTAGCCAAGCTGCTGACATCACTACATTTAAAGGAGAATTGGTTCCAGCTGGAGAGGACCAAGAACCATTAATTGAACAATGTAGAGAAATTGTTAGAAAATTTAATAGTATTTATGGAGATGTGTTGGTAGAACCCAAAATTGTTTTATCAGAGGGTAAAAGAATTAAAGGATTAGATGGAAATGAGAAAATGGGAAAATCTTTAGGAAATGCTATTTATTTATCAGATACAGAAGAAGAAATCACTAAAAAAGTAATGAGTGCAGTAACAGATCCAAACCGTATAAAAAAGGATGATTTAGGAAATCCTGATATATGTATGGTTTCATATTATCATAAATTATTTACAAAAGAAGATGATGTAAAAACAGTATGTGAAGAATGTAGAGCAGGAAAAAGAGGTTGTGTGGCTTGCAAGAAACAACTTGCTAAAAATATTATTGATTATTTAGCACCAATTAGAGAAAAGAGAAAATATTATGAAGAACATCCAGAAATAGTTGATAAAATATTAAAAGAAGGTACAGGAAAAGCTAGAAAAGTTGCAAAAGAAACTATGAAAGATGTAAAAAAAGCAATGAAGTTAGATTATTTTGAAGAATAATTTCAAGCATAATATTGAAAAAATTATTTGATAAAATTTCGAACGCAAACAAATTTAATTAGACTCAAATTATATGAAAGGATTGAGGTAAATATGTTTACTGATTATACAAAAATAATAATTAAATCAGGAGATGGTGGAAATGGAGCAGCAACTTTTCGCCGTGAAAAATATGTAGCAGCAGGAGGACCAGATGGCGGAGATGGTGGAAATGGTGGAGATATATATTTCCAAGTAGATAAAGACAAAAATACACTTATTGATTTTAGATATAATAAAAAATTCAAAGCAGGTAATGGCGAAAATGGAAGTGGAAGCAGATGCAATGGTAAATATGGGGAGGATTTATATATAAATGTACCAATAGGAACAATTGTAAAAGATGCAGAAACAGGAAAAGTAATAGCAGATTTATCTCATCCAGGGCAAAAAGAACTAGTACTAAAAGGAGGAAGAGGAGGAAGAGGAAATAGCCATTTTGCTACATCAACTAGACAAGCTCCTAGATTTTCCGAAGATGGAGATAAGGGAGAAGAAAAAGAAATTATACTAGAATTAAAATTGTTAGCAGATGTCGGATTATTAGGCTTTCCAAATGTAGGTAAATCAACATTTTTATCAAAAGTTACAGATGCAAGACCAAAAATTGCAAATTATCATTTTACAACACTAGAGCCAAATTTAGGAGTTGTAAAAACAAAAGGTGGAGATGGATTTGTAATTGCTGACATTCCTGGAATTATAGAAGGTGCTAGTGAAGGCGTTGGACTTGGTATTCAATTTTTAAGACATGTTGAAAGAACAAGATTATTGCTACATTTTATTGATGTTTCAGGTCAAGAAGGAAGAAATCCAGTAGAAGATTTTAAAACAATAAATGCAGAATTAAAAAAATATAGTGAAAAATTAGCTACAAGAAAGCAAATAATTGTTGCAACTAAAATTGATGTGAAAAATGAAGAATGTTATCAAGAATTAAAAGATTTAGCAGAAAAAGAAAACTTGGAATTTTATCAAATATCATCAGCTACAGGTGATGGAGTACAGGAATTGATAGATCATGTTAATAATGTTTTAAAAACTTTACCTAAAGAAGAATTGGTAGAGGTTGAGGAAAAAATGATTTATACTCTTCCAGAAAAAGAACAACAATGGGAAGCTAGAAGAGAAGGTAATGTATTTTATGTTACTGGTAGAGCTGTTGATAGATTAATGGGAAGAATAAATATTGAGGATAATGAGTCTATGTATTATTTTCATAAATGTTTAAGAAATATGGGAATTGATGCTAAATTAAGAAGTCTAGGTATTTGTGATGGAGATACTGTTTTTATTTCTGATTGGGAATTAGAATGGGAAGACTAGTTTTTGAAATGTAAAGTTTGATAATAATCTAGTTAAAGTTTGATGGCTAATGCCGATAGATAAAATTCAATTAATGTGGAAATGAGAGTGATTAATTTGAAAAAAAATGAAAAGAAATATAAGAGTAAAAAAAGATTTATATTTGTTGTTGTAGTTATTTTAATATTGATAGCTGGATTAGTTGCATATTTTGTAATTAAAAATGTAAAAGATGATGAAAATCAAAATGAAAATGAGACACAAGAAAATCAAGTAGTAAATAATAGTGATGCAGAAGTAAGTTTAATAGATATGAATAATACAGAAAATGCTAAAGTTGAAAATGGAGTTAAGGAAAATACTTCTAGTAAATTGGTAGAGGAAAAAAGTTATAGTGGAATGACAATAAAAGATATCAAATTGAAAACTGAAGATGGAATATCAAAATTGACAGCAGCAATTGTTAATGAATCTGAAACAAATTTTGCAGGAGAGAGAATAAATATTGTTTTTACTAAACAAGATGGTTCTGAATATGCAAAACTTGAGGCTGCATTGCCACCAGTAGGCAGTCATAAATCTAATGAAATAGATGCAGCTACAACAGCAGATATTGCAAATGCATATGATTTCCATATTGAAAAGATTCAATAATTATCTAAGATGTTTGTGGCATAAAGAAGGGAATTGAAAATGAAAATAAAGCAAATATTGGAATTTGGTACACAGAAATTAAAGCAAAATAATGTGGAAGAATCACGAATAAAGGCAAGGATGTTGTTAGAAAATATATTGAGCAAACCAAGACAGTATCTTATAGCTAATGATGAGGAAGAATTAGATGTTCAATTTGAAAAACAATATTATGAAGGAATAGAAAAATTGCTTGAAAATGTACCAATAGAATATATAACAAATAAAAAAGAATTTATGAATTTGGACTTTTATGTAGATGAAAATGTATTAATACCAAGGCAAGATACAGAGATTTTGGTAGAAGAAGTAATAGAAATAGCAAAAAAAATTCTAAAAGATGTGGATTATAAAGAAGAAAAAAATAGTAATGTCAATGAGAAAGAAAATAGTGTAGTTAAAATAATGGATATGTGTACAGGAAGTGGGGCAATATCTGTATCAATAGCAAAATCTGTAACTGAAAGCCAAATAGATGCAGTAGATATAAGCAGAAATGCATTAGAAATAGTGATGAAAAATGCTAAAAAAAATAATGTGGAAAACCAGATAAGAGTAGTAGAATCAGATTTATTTGAAAAAGTTGAAAAAGAGAATTATGATATATTAGTTTCAAATCCACCATATATAAGAGCAGATGTTTTAAGGTTGTTAGATAAACAAGTTCAAAAGGAGCCTGAAATAGCATTAAATGGTGGAAAAGATGGCTTGGATTTTTATAAGATAATTGTAAAAAAAGCACCTCAATATCTGAAAAATGGTGGATATTTATGTTTTGAAATTGGATATGATCAAAAAAATGAAGTAGAGGAACTATTAGGAAAAGAAAATGTGTATACAGAAATATATTCAAAAAAAGATTTGTGTGGAAATGATAGAATTGTTATTGCAAGATTAAAGAGCAGATAATAATTGCGTAAAAATAATTTAGGAATAATTTAATAGTGATTCTATAACTTAAGTTGATAAAAATTATTAGGAAGAAGGAAAAATAATGTCTTTCTCGTCAGATGTAAAAGAAGAATTGAGTAAATTAAATACATTGGCAAATAAAGTGCAAGTAAAATATGAATTGATAGGATATATGCTAACAAATCATATATCAATACAAAAAAATAAAGTTTTGAGATATGCAACAGAGAGTCAGTATAATATAAATAGATTTTCAAAACTATTATCAAATTTGAGTATAAATCATCAAATAGAAATAGAAGGAAATATGTTTGTAATCAAATTAAAAACAAAAGAAATACCATTTTTATTAGATTATGATGTGGGCAAAACAATTATATCTTATAAAGATATAAAGCTGGAAGAAGGAATTATTGAAAGCCAGAAAGAAAAGGATGAAAATTTAAAGGCAATGATTAGAGGGACTTTTTTAGGGGCTGGTTCAATAAATAATCCAGAAAATAATTATCATTTGGAAATATTGTTTTCGGTAAAGGAAAATACTAGATATATAAGCAATATATTGGAAAGTGTTTATGGAATATATGTTAAAGAATTGGATATGGAAAATAAAACTTCAATATATTTGAAAGAAGCGGAATCAATTTCAAATTTTTTAGCACTTATAGGAGCAAATAAGGCTATGCTAAAATTTGAAGATATACGTATACAAAAAGAAATGAGAGGAAAAGTTAATAGAATTGTAAATTGTGAAACAGCAAATTTAAATAAAACATTAAATGCAGCTGTAGAGCAAATAAATGCAATTAAAAAATTGCAAGAAACAGGCGAATTTAATAAACTTGATGATGATTTAAAAGAAGTGGCTTTGCTTCGTTTGGAATATCCTAATATGTCGTTGGCAGAGTTAGGAAAACGCTTGAAGAATCCCATAGGAAAGTCAGGAGTTAATTATCGTTTGAAAAAAATTATGGGTGTTTTTGGTGACGGACTAAAAAAAACTTAGAAAAAAAAACTAATATTTTTTAGAAAAAATGATTAAATAGTAAAGGCGATTTTAGTGAAGAAATCTAAAAATACCTGGAGGTAAAATGGAAAAAGAGTTGGGAATATATGTGCATATACCGTTTTGTATAAGAAAATGTGCTTATTGTGATTTTATTTCATATCCAAATAAGTTAGAAATGCAAGAGGAATATGTTAAAAAATTATTAGAAGAAATTGATAATGCAAAACAAATAATAAATAATTGTAATGTAACGACTGTATACATTGGTGGAGGCACACCTTCTGCGATAAATAGTAAGCTAATAAAGCGAATATTGTATAAAATTAGAGATGTAATTTCTACTAAGCAAAAAGCTGATAATGTTGCAACATTAGAGGGGATAGATCAAGAAATTAATGGTCATTTAGGCAATGATATACAAGAAGTTACTATAGAAGTTAATCCAGGTACTGTTACTAGGCAAAAGCTAGAAGATTATTTTGAGGCTGGTGTTAATAGGCTAAGTATAGGCTTGCAGTCAACAAGTGATTTTTTATTGAAATCAATAGGAAGAATTCATACATATAAAGATTTTTTTGATACCTATAATATGGCAGTTGATGTGGGTTTTAAAAATATTAGTGTTGATTTAATGATAGGTTTGCCATATCAGAAAATAACAGATATAAAGGAAAGTATTGAAAAAATAACTAATTTGAGCCTTAGACCTCAACATATTTCTGTGTATTCTTTAATAGTTGAGGAAAATACTCCGATGGAAAGATTGCTAAATGAGGGAAAAATTGTGTTGCCAACAGATGAAGAAGAAAGAAATCAATATTCATATGTGAAAAATACATTGGAGCAAAAAGGTTATAAACATTATGAAATATCTAATTTTTGCTTGCCAGGAAAACAGGCAATTCATAATACTAATTGTTGGGATCAAAAAGAGTATTTGGGATTTGGAGTTGCTGCTCATTCGTATTTTGATAGAAAAAGATTTTCTAATACAAATAGTTTGCAACAGTATTTGTATGAAAACTTTGAAAGTTTTAGAGCTATTGATGAAGTACAGAGCTTGGAGGATCAGCAAAAAGAATTTATGCTATTGGGCTTGAGAAAAATTGATGGTGTTGATATTAGTGCTTTTAAGGCTAAATTTGCTCAGAATCCACTTTTTTTGTTTAGAAAGAAAATTCAAAAGTTGGTTGATGATGGATTGATTGTGGTTGATTTGAATCAGATTAGGTTGACGAGGAGAGGTTTAGATTTAGCTAATATAGTTTGGGAGCAATTTGTCTAAACTTGGGTGGAAAATAATTACAATTTTGACTGCGTTAAACTGCATTTAGAAAGGATTGAAAAAATATGAGATATAAAAAAAGAGATACTTTAGAATGGAGAAAATTAGATAATTCTGCTAAAATATTTCCTATATCTACAGGAAAAAAATATAGTAATGTTTTTAGATTATCTGTAGTTTTAAAGGAAAAGATAGATTCAGAAATATTGGAAAAGGCAGTAAAAATAGCATTAGAAAAATATAAATCATTTAAAGTGAAATTAAAAGATGGTTTTTTCTGGAATTATTTTGAACATAATACAAAAGGGCCAATAATTGAAGAGGAAAAAGAGTATCCATGCAAATATATAAATCCTAAAACAAATAATGGATATTTATTTAAAGTTACATATTTTGATAAAAAAATCAATATAGATATTTTCCATACTTTAACTGATGGCAATAATGGTAGTGTGTTTTTTAGAGAAATTGTGTATACATATTTGGAATTGGCACATCCAGAAGATT
Organism: uncultured Clostridia bacterium; assembly: GCA_934169775.1. Lineage (GTDB taxonomy): Bacteria > Bacillota > Clostridia > TANB77 > CAG-508 > CAG-269. The sequence goes on along the minus strand of CAKPOI010000022.1, from coordinate 14,678 downwards.
TTAAAGAAGAACAAAGAAGATACAGAAAAGCAGACTATACAGTTGAGGATAGTTACATTGCAAATTATGATAAAAAGGCGAAAGATAAGCGCTCTACGCAAAAGGCTTATTGTTTAAAAGGAAGAAAAATAAGTTTAGGAGCAGTTTCTGTTATTCATGAAATAATTGATTTAAATAGGTTAAAAGAAGAAATCAAAAAATCTGGTTGTACTGTTACTCAATATTTAACGTCAGTTTTGATTTATAGTATTTATAATGCAAATTTTCAAAAATATAATAAAAGTAATCAGATGAAAAAGCCAATAAAAATATGTGTTCCTGTTAATTTGAAGAGATATTTTTCATCAAAAACTATAAGTAATTTCTTTTCTTATATTACAGTAGAAGCTAACCAACAAAATATCACGGAAAATGATAAATTGAATTTTGATAAAATTTTAAAATTTGTAAAAAATGATTTTGAAAGTAAACTTATTCAAGAAGAAATTCAAAAAACTATGTCTACAAATGTTAGGCTTGGCACAAATCCTTTTATAAAATCAATACCTTTAGTATTAAAAAAGCCTATTGTAAGGCTAAGTTATAGAGAAATTAGGAAATATACAACAATGACATTTTCTAATATTGGTAGAATAGGTATTATTGGAAAATATCAAAAATATATTGAACATTTTTTGATGCTTATGTCACCTGATCCTGTTGAAAAAATAAAATGTTCAGCATGTTCTTTTGAGAACGAAATTGTAGTTACTTTTACTTCAATTTTGAATAATTGCGATATTGAAAAAGAATTTTACAGATTCCTAACAGATAAAGGAATTAAAATATGTATAGAAAGTAATGGTGTTTTAGATGTTGTATCCACAAAAATTAAGTAGTAAAAAATCAGATTTAATGATTACAATTGCAATATTGATTTCACTTGCTGTTGGTGGAATTCTTATATTAATTAATCATTTTGCTACACCTAGTGTACATTGGGCAGGCTTAGCAAATGCTGGAATTTTATATATTTGGGTTAATGTACTTTATGCTATCAACCACAATACAAATATTGCTAGTTATGTACTTTTGGAAACTTTTGCAATTTCATTTCTAACCTCTTATATTGACTATAAAACAGGCAATCATGGTTGGTCTATGAGTTTTGCTATACCTATTGTTTTAATTGTTGCAAATGTTACAATGTTTGTATTAACTTTAGTCAGCCATAAAAAATATATTAGATATGCTGTTTTTCAACTTATTATTTGCTTTTTGAGTATGTTTCCACTTTATTTTATTTTGGAAGGACTAGTTAGTTTTAGAGTTCTTGGCTTTGTTTCTACAGGTGTTTCTGCTGTGAATTTCTTAGTTACAGTTTGCTTATGTGCTAGAGATATAAAAGATACTCTTGTTAGAAAATTTCATTTGTAATGCTTTTGGGGACGGTGCTTTTGGGGACGGAGCAAAAAAGCACTAATGCTTTTTGACTCCGTCCCCAAAAGCACCGCCCCCAAAAGCATTGAATTATTAGGAAAGGATATAAAAAAATGAAAAATATAAAAGATTATAATTTAGAAGAATTAAAAAAAGAGTTACAAAGCATTAATGAGAAGCCATTTAGAGCAGAGCAGATATTCAGATGGTTATATCAGGAAAAAATAAAAAGTTTTGATGAAATGACAAATCTGTCTTTAGACCTAAGAGAAAAGTTAAAGCAAAATTATACAATTTGTAATTATAATATTTTAAAAAAGCAAGAGTCTAAAGATGGCACAATTAAATATTTGTTTGATGTGTTAGATGGAAATGCTATAGAAACAGTACTTATGAGTTATCATCATGGCTATAGTATTTGTGTTTCTTCACAAATAGGCTGCAAAATGGGATGTAAGTTTTGTGCATCTACTGGTATAAATTTTATAAGAAGTTTGACTAGTGGGGAAATTGTTGAACAAATTATTGCTGTTGAACAGGATCAAAATATTCGCATTTCAAATGTTGTTTTTATGGGAATTGGTGAACCTTTGGATAATTATGATAATGTTGTTAATGCTATACATATTATTAATAATCCTAAAGGACTTAATATTGGTGCTAGACATATTAGTGTTTCTACAAGTGGATTGGTGCCTAAAATTTATCAATTGGCTGATGAAAATATTCAATGTACTTTGTCTATTTCTTTGCATGCTACAAATAATGAAAAAAGAAGTGCAATGATGCCTGTAAATAATGCTTATCCAATAGAAGAGTTAATTCAAGCCTGTAAAGATTACATTGCTAAAACTAATCGTCGAATTTCTTTCGAATATGCATTGGCTAAAGATAATAATGATAATTTAGATGATGCTAAAGAATTGGTTAAGTTGTTAAAAGGTATGTTATGCCATGTTAATTTGATTCCTATTAATAAGATTGAAAATGGTCAATATAGTAAGTCTACAAATGAAAATATTATGAAGTTTAGAGATTATTTAAATGATCATGGTATTGTTGCTACAATTAGAAGGGAACTTGGTTCTGATATTGATGCTGCTTGTGGCCAACTTAGAAGGAAAAATTTATAATAATAAATTTTGTTGTAATTTGTCAAAATGTCACTGGAAATTTTTGTCATAATAGTCAAAAATTTTCAGTGACATTATTATCAAAGAATAATACAAATTAATCCACCAGAGCCCTCATTAACGATGCGTTCTAGAGTCTCTTGAAGTTTAAGTTGAGCATCTTCAGGCATTTTAGAAAGTTTAGTTTGCAAGCCTTCGTTAACAAGTTCATGAAGACTTTTGCCAAAGATGTTAGACTCCCAGATTTTTTTAGGATCACTTTCAAACTCAGAAAGTAAGTAATTAACTAATTCTTCAGACTGTTTTTCAGAGCCGACAATAGGAGAAACTTCAGTAGTTACATTAGTTTTTATCATGTGAATAGAAGGTGCATTAGCACGTAATTTAACACCAAAGCGAGAGCCTTGTTTAACCATTTCAGGTTCTTCTAGTTCAAGTTCATCAATAGAAGGAGTAACTATACCATAACCTTTTCTATCAACTTCATCTAAGGCATAAGCGATTTTATCATAACGTTTTTTAGTAGAAGAAAGCTCACGTATAATTCCAAACAAATCACCTTCGTTTTGAACATCAACACCAGTAATTTCAGAAAGAACAGAATAAAATAGATTTTCTTTCAAGTCAATTTTTATATTAACAAAACCAGAACCTAGTTGAATGTTTTGCACAGTTGTATTTTCAATAATATTAGTTTTTGCAATCTTTTGAGTGCAAGAAGAAACATCACGCAAAACTTTAATATCAGAAAAGGCATTTTTAATTTCATTTATTAATTCTGATTTTAAGGGATGATTAAAATCTAAACCATCTATCCATCTTGGAAATTTTATAGCAATTCTTTCAACAGGAAATTCGTAAAGTACCTTAGAAAAAATAGTATTTATATCTTCTATATTCAAATTTGAGCAATTCATAGGAATTACGCTACATGTATATTTATCTGCCAAAGTTCTGGCCAATTCTTGTGTCTTAGAATCATTTGGGTCATAAGAATTTAGCACAATAACAAAAGGTTTATTTAAAGCCTTTAATTCACTAACAACTCTTTCTTCTGCTTTTATATAGTCTTCACGAGGAATATCTGTAATAGTTCCATCTGTTGTGACTAAAATGCCAATAGTTGAGTGTTCTTCAATTACTTTTTTGGTGCCTATTTCTGCGGCTTTTTCAAAAGGAATTTCTTCTTCTGACCATGGAGTTTTGACCATTCTAGGCATGTCATCTTCTAAATATCCAATAGCATTATCTACTAGATATCCAACACAATCAACTAGTCTAGTTTTAAATTTTAGGTTGTTATCTAATGTGATTTCTATTGCTTCATTTGGTACAAATTTAGGTTCTGTAGTCATAATAGTTTTTCCACCAGCACTTTGTGGCAGTTCATCTTTTGCTCTTTCTTTTTTGTATTCGTTATCAATGTTAGGAATGACTAATAAATCCATAAAGTTTTTTATAAATGTAGATTTACCAGTTCTTACAGGACCAACCACCCCAACATATATATCCCCATCGGTCCTTTTTGCGATGTCTTGATACAATCTTGTATTTTCCATCTATATACCTCCTTCAACTTCATAAGAAAATGTTTGTACAAAATTACTTTACTTCATTTATATTTATTTTGATTGATATATATTACAAGTTTGAAAAAAAATTTGCAAAATTCAAATAAGTGTGGTAAAATTAAACCAAATTTTGCGCGCTAACAACTTGTTGAAAAAATTAAAGATTTTTTCAAATTGTTTTGATTAGTGTAAAATGTATGTAGTAGTTTGCACAATAAAGAAATTGTAGAATAATATAGAATAAGAATAAATTCATTATTTTCAAACCGAGTCTGTGCCTTGAGAAAGGAATGTGATAAAATATGGATAAAGAACAAGAAGTAATTGCTATATTAAAAAAATATGGTCAAGAACATATAATCAAGTTTCTTAAAAATTTAAATCCACAAGAAAAAGAAGAATTAGAAAATCAAGTTTTAAAAATAGATTTTCATCAATTAACAGAATTGTATGAAAATGCCAAGAAACCAGTAGAAATAAAAGAAAATAAAATAGAAAAAATAGATTACATAGATAAACAAAAAATGAGTAATATTCAAAAAGAAGAATTATCTGATATAGGGGGAGCGGTAGTATCTAGTGGAAAATATGCAGTTGTTACGATGGCTGGAGGTCAAGGAAGTAGATTAGAGCATCCAGGACCAAAAGGTACTTTTAGATTAGATGTTTATGGAAAAGGAAAATATCTTTTTGAAATATTAGTTGACAATTTAAAAGAAGCGAATAAAAAATATCAAACTACAATACCATGGTATATAATGACAAGCAAAGAAAATCATGATGAAACATATCAATTTTTGGAAAAAAACAATTATTTTGGATATGATAGAAATTATGTAACATTATTTATGCAAGGTGAATTGCCATTAGTTAGTTTAGATGGAAAATTATTAATAGGAAAAAATAAACTAGTAAAATTAGCGTCTGATGGAAATGGCGGAACTTTTGCGTCTTTAAGACTTTCAGGAGCTTTAGCTGATATGAAAGAAAAAGGAATTGAATGGGTATTTATAGGTAGTGTTGATAATGTTTTATTAAAAATGGTTGATACAGTTTTACTAGGTTTTGCAATAGATAAAGGAGTTCAGATAGCATCAAAATCAATAGTAAAGGCTAATCCACATGAAAAAGTTGGAGTTTTTTGCAAAATGAATGAGCATCCTAAGGTTATTGAGTATTCAGAGCTACCAGAAAAAATGGCTGAGGAAATTGATGATGATGGTGAACTAAGATATGGTGAGTCACATGTTATGTGTAATTTGTTTACAATTGATGCTATTGAAGAAATTAGTAAGCAACCATTAATTTATCATAGTGCTATCAAGAAAAATTCTTATTTAGATGAAAATGGAAAAGAAGTTGTTCCTACTGAAAAGAATTGTTATAAATTTGAGGCTTTTATTTTTGATGCTTTTACATTTTTTGATGATATTGCAATTTTGCGTGGAAAAAGGGAAGAAGATTTTGCTCCTGTAAAAAATAAAGAAGGTGTTGATAGTCCTAAAACTGCAAAGGAATTATATGAAAAATATTGGAATTCTAGGCAAAAGATTGAAAAATAATTACAATTTTGGCTGCGTTAAATTTTATTTAAAACTTGGATTACATACACATAGTGTGTACCCTTGTCTTTTGAATAAAAGAGTTCTTGCTAAAATTTAATTCTTTTCTAGTGAAGTTTGGTATTGAGAAAGGAATGTGATTAAAAATGGAAGAATGCAAAATTCAAAATTTGTTTTCTTTAGAAAATACAATAGCTGAGCCACTTTTAAGCAAATATACATACCCATGGGAAGTGTTGCCAGATATAAGTGATTTTATAATAGAATTAGGAAATAAGTTATCAAAAGAAGATTATGAAATGCCTGAGGAAAATGTATGGATTTCTAAAACAGCTAATGTTGCAAAAACAGCATATATTAAAGGACCTGCAATTATTTGTGAAAATGCAGAAATTAGGCATTGTGCTTTTATTAGAGGAAATGCAATAATTGGTAAAAATACGGTTGTTGGAAATTCTACAGAGCTAAAAAATGTCATTTTATTTGATAATGTTCAAGTTCCACATTATAATTATGTAGGTGATTCAATTTTAGGGTATAAAGCTCATATGGGGGCTGGATCAATAACTTCAAATGTAAAATCAGATAAAAAAAATGTAATAATAAAAAATAATGTGACAGGTGAATCTATAGAAACTAATAGAAAGAAGGTTGGGGCTATGTTAGGCGATTTTGTTGAAGTAGGTTGTGGAAGTGTGTTAAATCCAGGAAGTGTTATAGGAAAAAATACTAATATATATCCACTTTCTTCTGTTAGAGGAGTTATTCCTGAAAATAGTATATTTAAGGATAATAAAAATGTTGTTAGTAAAAGGTAGTTATAATTATGTGTAACTAAAAGTGGTTGAAAAAAGTAGTTATAATTATGTGTAACTAAAAGTTGCTGAAAAAAGTTTATGAGATAAAATATTATTGATACATGTAAAAAATTAATTTGTAAATATAAAAAAGAAGATCTAAGTAAAAATAACTTAAATCTTCTTTTTTTCTATACAATATATTTAAAATTTATTATATAGAGTTACATATACAAAAATTGACTAATGCAAATTTCGTATGTGTTGTTACATATTTTGTTCGCCTGGGATAAAATAGTCTACTACACCATAGATAAAAGCACCTATGATAGCAGCAATCCATGAAATAGAATATCCTGCAACAAAAAATTGTGTAACATACAAAGTAATAGCAGCTAGTGCAAATCCTACAAATCCTTTACCAAATGGACTAGCATGTAGACCAGTAAATTTTGTTACTAAATAATCTATAACTGTTAAAACAACAGCTGCTATAATTAATGTCCAAATGTTACTTATAGAAAAACCAGGTGTAAAAAATGCTGTAATTGCTAAAACAACAGCGGCACCAATTAATCTTCCTACTATTTGCCACACAGTAGAGCTACTACTTCTTGTGTTTGATTGTGTGTTTGACATGATGAATAACCTCCTTACCTAAAAAATGTGAATTAATCATTAAAATATAAAGTTTTTATTTTCTGAAATTTATTAATTCTATTTTTTAAGGTTCTAATTGTAGTATGGGCAAAAAAAATATATTTATACAAGAAATTTTTTTAAAATGTATAAAAAGAAAATTTTTGAAAAAAATATAAAGGAAAGGTAGAACAAAATTGAAAATGTTGGCATAAAAATGTTTTTATGAAGTTTAAAAAAGCTAATGTTTGCTTTTGCTATATAAAATAAATTTTGAAAGGAAGATAAAAATTGTTAGTTACTTTTTTTAGGGCAATTCTTTTATATATAATAGTATTAATTGTTATGAGATTAATGGGAAAGAGAGAAATAGGTCAATTGCAACCATTTGAACTTGCAATTTCAATAATGATAGCAGATTTGGCATCTATACCTATGACAGATACTGGTGTGCCTATTTCTAATGGAATAATTCCAATTTTGGGATTGCTAGTAATGCATTTGTTAATTTCAGTTATAAACCTAAAAAGTATGAAGGCAAGAGAAATAATTTGTGGCAAACCAAGAATTTTAATATATAGAGGTCGAATTGATGAAAAGGCATTAAAAAAGGAAAGGTTTACAATTAATGAGTTGGAAGAAAGATTGAGAGGGAATAATGTTGTAAATTTAGGTGATGTAGAATATGCGATATTAGAAACTAGTGGAAATATTACAGTTATTCAGAAGCCAGAAAAAAGGAATACTATTCCAGAAGATTTTAATATTACTCCAGAATATGAAGGTATTTCTTATGACTTGGTTGTAGATGGAAAAGTTATGGACAAGAATTTAAAGAAACTTGGTAAAAATTATCAGTGGTTAAAAAATCAAGTTGCTAAATTTAACATGAGGCCAGAAGATGCTTTAGTTGTTACTTTAGATGGTAAGGGCCAGATTTTTTGCCAGGAAAAAGAGAAGGAAAAATAAAAAATGATAGCGAAAGGTTTGTGATTATTTTGTATAAGGAAATAATTTTTTCTATAGTCATAGTAGTTGTTGTCATTGTTGGTAATGTGCTGACACAAAACTATATGCATGACTCATTTAGAAAGACTACATCTAGATTGGAAGAATTAAAACAGGAATTATTAATTGAACAGCCAGAAGAAATTGATTGGGGAAAAGCTAAAGAAGATTTTTCTGTTTTGCAAAAAGAGTGGAGAAATAGTTTTGAAAAATTAGCTTATTATATTGAACATGATGAATTGGAAAAAGTTGATACTAGTTTAGTTGGTCTTAAAAGTTATATTGATACAGAGGAAGAAGCGGATGCGATTAGTGAATTAGAGAAAAGTGTTTTTGTTTTGAACCATATTGAAGACAAAACTAGAATGAATTTGAAGAATATATTTTAATATATTTTAGTTTGGCTTTTGGGATTAATTTATTTATTGAATATATAATTTAATTTTTATAAAGTATAAAATATAGATTTTGAATATGAATTTAATTAAGTTTTTATGTTGTAATAATAATATTAGTAATAGCTAAATTTGTTCAGAATAGTATATTTTTAGTTTGTTTTATAATAGCTTTTTATATGATAGAATACTCGTATTGAAACAATAAAAATTTTAAAAAAAGTTTTTTGAAAACAAGAAATAAAAACAAATGTTTTGGCTAAAACTTTTATTAAAAGATGGTGTTAATCTTTAAACTTTAATAAAAACATATAGTTAATTTTATAACATATACTAACAAAAAATGCAATGGCAAATGTTGGTAAAAGTTTTTATAATAATGTATGAAATTTGCTCAAACGGTTAAGACTGTAAGCATAGCGAGTTTTTTACTTTTTTGTTAAGTTTAAAGCTTAATAAAAAATTATAAATAAAATCAAAGGAGGAATTTTTTAATGAGAAAAGGAAAAGATGAGAAAGGAATTACACTGATAGCATTAGTAATTACAATCATTGTACTTCTAATACTTGCTGGAGTAACAATAGCAGCATTGAGTGGAGATAATGGAATATTAAAAAGAGCAGCAGAAGCAAAAGAACAAACAAATCAAAAAAATGATGAAGAAACAGAAAAATTAGCAGGATATGAAAGTACAATAGACCAATATGCAAATGGAGCAACAGGAGGAACAGGAAACGGAGGTCAAGGAGGCTCTGGAAGTGGAGGCTCAGGAAATTCTGGAACAGGAACAAATTTTACAAATGTAAATATAGCAGATTCAAATCCAGCAGGAGCGTTACCTGCAAATTCAACAGTAATAGAAGCAGATGCAAGTAAAGGAATAGTAATAAAAGACAAAAATGATAATGAATGGGTATGGATAGAAGTACCAAAAACAACAGTATTTACAGAATTAACAATAGATACAACAAACACATTAACAGAACAAAATTATACAGATATAAAAAATAAATTAATAGCATATGCAGGAGTTTATAGAAATGGGTCGGCTTCTCAAAATTATAATAATTGGACAGATGAATGGTATAACGGTTGTGGAATGACTTCAGATGAGTATATAGCTAAATATCAAAACATGTTAAAGAGTGTATATACTTATGGAGGATTTTGGATAGGAAGATATGAAGCAGGAATAGAAGGAAGTGTAAATGATGTGTCAAAAGCTAGAACATCACATTCAACAGTAACAGTAGGAACATCACAAAAGGCAATAAGTCAAAAAGATGCAATACCATATAACTATGTATATTGTAGTGAAGCACAAGCTTTAGCAAATGAAATGACACCAGATAATAATTATACAAGCAGTTTATTATTTGGAATTCAATGGGATTTAGTTTGTAAATATTTAGAAGTAAAAGGCGGATTAGCAACAGCAGATATAAATTCAAATAGTGCAAGTTGGGGAAATTATAATAATACAAAAATAGAGAATATAATATCAGGAAAATATGCTATATATAATGGATCAAAATTAGGAACATGGACAACGATTTCAGGTTCATATACAAAACAAAATTCTGGAAATGATTATAAAACTTTATTAAGTACAGGAATAGCAGATTATACAAAAAAAATGAATATATATGATTTTGCGGGAAATGAATTTGAATGGACTTTGGAGAAGGCTTGCAACAGTACAGGGCCTTGTGCTAATAGGGGAGGTTATTACGGTAATACAGGCTCGTACTATTCAGCATCTTCTCGAAATGGCTATTATACGACTAGTGGTGTCAACGATATTGGTTTTCGTTCAATGTTTTATGCAAACTAAAAATAAAGTTGTGATTGTAAAATAATACAAAAAGAGAGATAAAGATTTTTTGAAATATCTAAATTGTAAAACGAGAAAGGATTAAGAAAACATGAAATTAAAAGATGATATAAACATAAATGCAAAATGTAATAAGGGGATCACGCTAATAGCATTAGTAATTACAATTATCGTGTTACTAATATTAGCAGGAGTAACGATTGCAGCACTAAGTGGAGATAATGGAATATTGACAAGAGCAAAAGAAGCAAAAGAACAAACAAATCAAAAAAATGATGAAGAAACAGAAAAATTAGCAGGATATGAAAATACAATAGACCAATATGCAAATGGAGCAACAGGAGGTTCTGGAAACGGAGGTCAAGGAAGCTCTGGAACAGGAACAAATTTTATAAATGTAAATGCAGCAGATTCAAATCCATCAGGAGTAGTGCCTGAAAATTCAACAGTAATAGAAGCAGATGCAAGTAAAGGAATAGTAATAAAAGACAAAAATGATAATGAATGGGTTTGGATAGAAGTTCCAAAAACAACTGTATTTTCAGATTTAGCAATAGATACCACAAAAGAATTAACGGAACAAAACTATGAGGACATAAAAAATAAATTAATATCATATGCAACAACATATAGAAGTTCATGGACAGATGAATGGTATAATGGCTGTGGAATGACATCAAACGAATATACAGCAGCATATCAAAAAATGTTAAAAAGTGTATACACATATGGAGGATTTTGGATAGGAAGATATGAAGCAGGAATAGAAGGAACTACAACGGAAACGACAAACGCAAGAACAAGCTCATCAGAAAGAATATCAATAGGAACATCACCAAAAGCAATAAGCCAAAAAGATGCAATACCATATAACTATGTATATTGTAGTGAAGCACAAACTTTAGCAAAAGAAATGACACCAGATAGTAATTATGCAAGCAGTTTATTGTTTGGAATTCAATGGAATTTAGTTTGTGAATTTTTGGAAGTAAAAGGTGGCTTAACAACTAATGATATTAAGACAGATAGTATAAGTTGGGGAAATTATGCAAATGCAAAAATAGAGAATATAACATTAGGAAAATATGCTATATATAATGGATCAAAATTAGGAGCATGGACAAGGATCTCAAGTTCATATACAAAACAAAATTCCGGAAATGATTATAGAATTTTATTAAGTACAGGAATAACAGATTATACAAAAAGGATGAATATATACGATTTTGCAGGAAATGAATGGGAATGGACACTAGAAAAGTCTTACAACAGCAATGCTCCTTGTGCCTACAGAGGAGGTAGCTACAACGATGCAGGTTCTGGCGATCCAGCGTTTATTTACAAGATTGACAACATAACTAGCAGCTACCAGAGTGTTAGCTTTAGAAGTACATTTTATAGTTAATGCTGTAAAGCCAAGCTGTGATTATAAAATAGACGGAAGAGTAATTTGATAAGTAGAAAATTAAATAATAAGTGCTATTTATCAATAAAATAGGTTAGAGATAGCTAAAAAATTAAAGAAAAGAATTTATCAGAAACAGATTACTAGTAAAAAGTATATTTTTATAATATGTGCAAAAAATAATATCAAAAGAAAAAGAGCGACAAAGATTTTTTAAAATTTAAATTGTAAAATGAAAGAGGAATAAGAAAAGATGAAATTAAAAAATAATATAAAAATAAATACAAAAGGCAATAGGGGTGTAACTCTAATTGCTTTAGTAATTACAACCATTGTACTTCTAATACTTGCAGGAGTGACGATTGCAGCACTAAGTGGAGATAACGGAATATTAAAAAGAGCAACAGAAGCAAAAGAACAAACAAATCAAAAAAATGATGAAGAAACAGAAAAATTAGCAGGATATGAAAGTACAATAGACCAATATGCAAATGGAGCAACAGGAGGAACAGGAAACGGAGGTCAAGGAGGCTCTGGAAGTGGAGGCTCAGGAAATTCTGGAACAGGAACAAATTTTACAAATGTAAATATAGCAGATTCAAATCCAGCAGGAGCGTTACCTGCAAATTCAACAGTAATAGAAGCAGATGCAAGTAAAGGAATAGTAATAAAAGACAAAAATGATAATGAATGGGTATGGATAGAAGTACCAAAAACAACAGTATTTACAGAATTAACAATAGATACAACAAACACATTAACAGAACAAAATTATACAGATATAAAAAATAAATTAATAGCATATGCAGGAGTATATAGAAATGGTTCAGCTTCTCAAACTAGAAGTGATTGGACAGATGAATGGTATGCAAAAGATGGAAGTACATTAGTAACAGCAAGTACATCTAATTTAACAGAAGCACAAAAAGCTTTGACAAATGGATGCGGATTAACATATGATGAATATAAAGCAGCATATCAAAAAATGTTAAAAAGTATATATACTTATGGAGGATTTTGGATAGGAAGATATGAAGCAGGAATAGAAGGAACTACAACAGAAACAACAAATGCAAGAACAGGCTCATCAGCAAGAATAACAATAGGAACGTCACCAAAAGCTATAAGCCAAAAAGATGCAATACCATATAATTGTATATACTGCAGCGAAGCTCAAACGCTAGCAAAAGAAATGACACCAAATGCTAATTATACAAGTAGTTTAATGTTTGGAATCCAATGGGATTTAGTTTGTAAATATTTAGAAGTAAAAGGAAAACTAACAACTGCAAATATTAATTCGGATAGTAGTGCATGGGGAAATTATAGCAATGTAGGAAGAACAATAAGCAGTAACAAAGCAAAACAAACAACAAATAATGTAAGTACTTGGACAACAATAACAGGAACAAAGCCAGCAAGTAGTGTTTTATTAACAGCAGGAGCATCAGAAGAAACAAATAAAATGAATATATATGATTTTGCAGGAAATGAATGGGAATGGACATTAGAACATGCAACTTCCAACAGCAGCAATCTTTGTGCCAGCAGGGGAGGCGGTTACATCTATGCAGGCTCTATCAATCCAGCTTCTTACCGCGATCTCAACAACACGGCCTATGCCAACAGCGTTGTTGGCTTCCGCCCCACACTTTATGTAAACTAAAAACTGAAGCCGTGATTATAAAATAGGCGAGAGAATCATTTTGTAACCGGTAAATGAATACAAGTCCCTCTAGCGAATGAAATACGCTAGAGGCAGGTGGAAAATTGAAGTTACAGCTATAGCAGCAGCTATGGTGTCAGTCTCCTAGTTTCTCTAAAATCTGGAGTTTCAGTCGAAATAACAGAATAAAAATGGTAGAAAATACTGGTAGACAGGTTCACAAGGACCTATCTGTCAATATTTGAAATTTACATAATACACCATACTCATAGTAAAATAAAAGTAAGGAAAATAGTAAAATACATTGCTATTTTCTTTTTTCTCTAGTAAAATATATAAAAGTGAAGATTAATAAGAAATAGAAAGGTGGTCATAAATATGAAATTAAAAATGCCTTATGGAATAAGTAATTATGAAAAAATAATAAATGATGGATATTATTATGTAGATAAAACAAATTATATAAAAAAATTAGAAGAATTACCAGAAACGAGTGTAATGTTTTTAAGACCAAGAAAATTTGGAAAAACGCTATTCACAAGTGTATTAGAAAATTATTATGATAAAAATAGAGCTGATAGATTTGAAAAATTATATGGTAATACATATATAGGAAAGAATCCAACAAATTTAAAAAATAGTTATTGCATATTAAGATTTAATTTTTCAGGAATAGATACAAGTACAGAAGAGGCAACAATAAAAGGATTTAAAAATAGTACTATAGAATCAATTAGATTATTTATAGGGAGATATAATTTAGATTTTTACATAAATGAAAATCAGGATGCAGAAGAAATTTTAAATAGTTTATTCACGGCATTTTCATTACAAAAAAGTAGTGAAAAAATATATGTAATAATAGATGAGTATGATCATTTTGCAAACGAATTACTGGGATTTTATCCTGAACAATTTAAATCACTTGTGTCAAAAAATGGAAAAGTGAGAAAATGGTATGAAATACTAAAAAAAGGAACAGAAACATTAGTAGATAGAATATTTATAACAGGAGTAGCTCCAATAACATTAGACAGTTTAACAAGTGGATTTAATATAGGAAAAGATATTTCTCAAGATATAGAATATAATGATATGATGGGATTTACAAAAGAAGAATTAATACAAATTTTAAATAATGAAGAAATACCATTAGAAGAACAAGAAAAAGTATTGCCAATAATGAAAGAAAATTATGATGGATATAAATTTAGTTTAAATGCAAAAGATGAAATATATAATTCAAAT
>CAKPOI010000021.1 GCA_934169775.1 uncultured Clostridia bacterium | reverse complement strand
CCCAGCCATTTTTATATAATTTATACAAATTTCTAAATGTTAGGAACAAACATATACTTAATATTTAAAGCCTTTTTAACTTTTTACAATTTTCTGATATATCTATAAAACTTTTTCTATTGCATTAATTATTGCATTACCTTATCATTTTATTTACAGTATTTATTCTGACTAAATTTACAACTTTATTAAAAGTTTTATTAAATACCTTTACAATTAATTTTTCTTTCCAATTTAATTCTTCTGTTAGTTCATTTACTACTATTTCTTTTGCTTCTTTCATAAAAAATCCCTTCCTTTGCAAATTTTTATTATTTGCAATAAAGAGGTTATATCGTAGTCTTATTATACCCTTTTCTTCATTTTTTGTAAATACCTTTTTTTCTTTTTTGTTTTTCATAAATAAAAACCTCTCTTTCGTAAATATAATTTGACAATTTACTCGTAAGAGGTTATACTTAATTTACAGTTAACTCTTTCGAGTAAATTGTTTGTGGAAAAGAGATGTATTAGATTTGCGGTCCGTGCATCTCTTTTTTCTTATTATATCAAACTTATTTTCTATGTCAAAACCCGTTTTCGACAAAAAAAGCCTGTAAGTATTGAAAATACTACAAACCTTTTTTGAAATTTTTTTATTTTTCTAATTTTATTCTATTTCTTAATTCATGCCAATTTACTCCTGCTATATATTTTATGCTTTCAGATGATAATAATTGATTCTCTTTCGCATATATATTCCATTCCTTTACTGTCGGAAATTTTACTTTTTTCCCTGTCATTTCTTTTAATTTTTTTAATGATTCTTCATATTTACAATAAATATAACTTCCGTTTTGGATATTGAACTTCTTTTTTATAATACTCATTCAATACATCATCAAAATGTTTACTTACCTTTCTTGTTTCTTTTGAATTTAATCCATATTTTTCGATCATCATATCTAGTTTATTTCTTATTCTTTTTAATCTTTCTTTCATCTTTTTTCTCCATCTTTAGTTTTCTCATATTATATCATACTATTTGTATAAAGATACGTAGTGTAAAGCTGTATTAGTAAATTTTGATTAAAAAAAGAACTATTTCTAGTTCTCTATGTTATCAAGAAAATCATCCGCTATTTTTGAAATACATACGGCACAATTTTTATTTGTATTATAGTTTCTATCTAATTCATACTTTCCAGTCGCATTATTATATGCATTTATTCCTAAATGATATAAATCTATTAAGTATAAATCTATATACCCATTTTCTCTAATATTTACAAATAATCTTAATCCTTTATATCGTTTATCTTGCTTTTTTAGGTATACTACTGGAATCATTTCATTTATTTTAGGAACATCTTTTATATCCTTGATATTATTTACTTCCATTATTATTCTTTTTAGTCTCAGGGTTTCAGCTGAAATTTCACTGTAGTTATTCTCTTCTAATTGAAATTCTTTCAAAAAATTGTAATTATCAAAATGTAGTTTCTCGATTATATTCTTTAGCACCATATAATACGAATTTCCTTGAGTTTTTATAAAATTAGTAAATTTCTCTCTTTCTATAAGATTAGAATGTAAATTACCGTTAAATTCAAATTTTTTAAAATGAAATGGAACTATATTTATTACCTTACATCCCCTTCTCGTTATCTTTTCAATTGAATGTTTAAATTGATTATTTTGATTCTGTATTTCTATTTTATCTAATCTATTTTGTAGAGTATTCATTTATAATTTCCTCTTTGGGTATTTCTCTATCATGTCTTTCATCACTTTCAATATAATGTCTTTTCCAACATTCATCTTCATGTGAAAGTCTTACTAATCCAAAGTCATCTGCTGCAAATAATTGCCTTAATAAGTTATCTATAAAATCTTTTTTTACTCTGTCATGTTCATCTTTCAAATATTCATCTTGATTCATATAATCAATATAATCAACAAATTCATTTTTTTCCGCAGTAAAAACTTCTGGAACTACAGGGCCATAAGTCCATGCTTCTATTCTATCCTCAAATAAAAATTCTGAATAATACGAATAATCAACTTCCACGCTATCCCTATTTTCTTTATTGCTTCTTATAAATTGTCCCCAATATGCAAACAAAAAATACAATGATTTTTGTAATTTTATTGGAGAAATTATTCTTTTATCAATGTTTCCTCCGTATCCTAAATATTTTTTTCTAATGTATAAGGCTAATTTTATTGCTTCAGATGGTTCTTGCTTAAACTCTTTTATCTTATTCATATAAACCCTCTCCCCTTATATTTAGATAATACAATATTATTTTTATTTGTCAATAAATTTAATATAACTGTAATATAAACTTAATCTTGTTGTAATATTATATTACAATTATGTAAATTTGTCAATCTCTAGCAAACATTTTTTTGTTTATTTGTATTATATCCAATATTTTTAATATTATATATATATTTTTTATTTTTCCTTGAAATTAAGCTAAGAGTTTAACCTTTCACAATCAATTTTAAGCCGTTTTATTTTTTATTTAATGTAGTTATATACCTTGATTTTTCGGTGTTTTCAAGCTTTTCAAAAATTTTTTAACTTTTTTTGAAAAAAGTATTGACATACTCGTACGAGTATAGTATAATAAGTACAGTTAAGGAGGTGATACATATGTTACAAAAAATAAAAAAGCTTATAGCTTCACACCGCAAAATGAGAAAGCTACAAGCAAAACGCAAACAACTTTGGCAAGACATTATGATTATACATCATATGTTTGACTAAGTCGAGAGAGGATACTTCCTCTCTTGCATATAAATATTATATATGATAATATTAAAAAAATCAAGAGAGGTGTTAAAAATGAACAGAAATACCAAAAAGGAATACGAATGGTCTAAACAAAAATATACAAGAATTTTAGGCGATATTGACAAAGAACTTGGCGATGATCTAAAAGAAAAATTAAAAAATGAAGGAAAATCAATTGCAAGTTGGATTACAGAAAATGCAAAAAGATATTTGAAAAAAAAGTAAAAAAGTATTGACATACTCGTACGAGTATGGTATACTATATTTAACAAAGAGATAAGACTAGACCAAACGGCTAGCACTCAAAAGGAGAAAAATTATGAAAACAATTAATGATTTAAAAAAATGGAACTATAAAGATGAAGGATGGTATGACGAAAATAATCAAATCGTAAAAGTTATCTGGTCAGAAAAAGTTGGAGACTGTAATATTGAACATAATATACGCGAAAATATTGAAAAAACTACAATAGATGGAATTGAATATACTCATTTATGTTATATTTATGGTGAAGGCTTAGTTATTGCAGATGCTACAGAAAGATATATTATTAAAGTTTCAGATTTAAAGACTGAAAATACTATTGAAAAGCATGATGATAACAAAAATGAAACAAAAAATGATAATTCAAATATAGAAGTTAATCCAAGCGACACTTGTATTATAAAAAATACTATTCAATCTATTCATCGTTTTGCTGATAACACAATAATAGTATTAAATAATCAAAAATACAGAATAACTTTAAATAATTATGAAAATCTTTCTGATGAAGATATAGAAAATAGATATGGAAGTTTTGCAACAGATGATGAAGTTTTAAAAGAATTGTATTCAACTAATTATATATACAATTTCGAAAAAATCAATTAATAAGGAGAAAATTATGAAAGTAAAAGAAATTTTAAATTTAGAAAGTAAAGAATTAGAAGAAATGATGACAGAAGAACAATTTGATAAAATGCAAAAATTGGGATTACAATATACATGGCAATTATTAGATATGATGCAAGATGGTGTTAGACAAAGTGGTATGAACGATGATGAAGAATATACAACAATTGATGAATATTTAAACTATATTGAAGATATGAGAGATGTAGATTAGTTGTCTACTCTCCTCTGCTCTTAAAAATTTGGAGGATATTATGTATAAACATATATGTAAAGAATGTGGAAAATCTTACGAGAATTATCGTGAAAATAGTAGTTTTTGTAGTTTAGATTGTTCTAAAAAGTTTCGTCATGCTGAATTTTTGAAAATTTCTCAAAAAATGATAGGTCAAAAATTTGGTAAATTAACTGTTATTGATGTAATTATTAAAAATAATAGAACGAGATGTTTGTGTGTTTGCGATTGTGGAAAAAAAGTATGGGTTGCAAGCGAAAGTTTAAAAAATAGTCATACTTTTAGCTGTGGTTGTTATCAAAAAGAAAAAGCAAAAAAAAATATTCATTATCTCCAAGAATACAGAGATAAAAATATAATAGAAAATACTCATTTAGATAAAATCTCATATCCGATTCAAAAAAATAATGTTAGCGGAGTTAAAGGAGTTCATTTTCATTCTCAATCAAAAAAATGGGTTGCAAAATTAACCTTTCGAAAGCATACTTATTTAAAAGAATTTGAAAAAAAGGAAGATGCAATTAAATATCGTAAAGAATTAGAAGAAAAATACTTTAAACCAATTTTAGAAAAATATAATACTAAAAAGGTAATTTGTAAAAAAAGAGGAAATGATTAGATGAAAGAAAATAAAATTATAATAAAATATTGTTTTGTCACTGTATTAATATCTTTCATTGTTGCTGTATTGGTTTCTGCATTAGCATTAAATGAAGATCATAAAATATGTACATTTGTATATGACATATGTCTAGGATTACTCACTGGAGCATTATTAAGTGCTATCACAGCTACTATAGTATACAATTGTCAAAAACAAGAAAAAATATGCGTTTTAAAATCTAATATAAACAAAGAAATTGAAAGATATCTTGACTTGTTTTATTCTATCGAATACGTCTATTTTGAAGACAAGCTATCTAACGAATTAAAATCTTTGGGCGAATACGAAAGGAATAAATCTTGGTACGAAAGTTTTGTACTTAGCAATAAAAATTCATTAAAAAGCAATATAAAAAAATTGAAAAAAATAAGAACAATAAATCGTAAAAAACTTCAATCCAACATCAAAGAATTATTAAAAATAAATAAGAAGATGTCAATTCCAAAATATGACTATTTTAATTCGAAAATTGAAAATATTGATAACTTGAGTAGATATTTTGACTTTAATCCTATAGAAGCAAATATCCCAAACGTTTATAAAGAAATTCAAGACATGATTTTTGAATGTCAAAATGAAAACGGTAAAAAAACATTAAATGATATACAGTTAAAAAACAATGATATTTATCCAACAAAAAAAATAAATCTTATTATAAATTACTTAGAATCAATTAGCTCAAAACTACAATAATGATAAAAGAACATGAGACTTAATCTTAGTAACCTCATGTTCTTTCTCTTTTTATTTTACATCTTTGTACAATAATCTAAACAAATCCACCCGCTCGGAGTTAATCCCCAGTTACCTACTACTTTTGTAACTGTACATTTTACTCCTCTTACATATCCTCCTTGATTTCTTGCATTTCTTGTTAATTCCTTTAATGATTTAATTCTATATTTTGTACTAGCACCCGTTCTTACATTTAATTTACTACAATTAACTTTATATGTTCCTGTAGTGTATTTTTGAGTTGTTGCATATCTACTTGTATATGCTAATGATATCCAACCTCTATTTGTTTTTCCAAAGTTGTTTGACTCTGCTAATACAGTTACTATTGAGCCTTTTACATATCCACCAACTCTTGAATATGATGTACTAGCTCCACTTCTTATATTCAAACCACCATTTGCTGTTACTTTAACTTGATAATTTACTTTGTTTATATTAGATTCTACTTTGTCTGTCACTATTGTTGTAGTTATATTTTCTTTTATATCTGTTCTATCATTTTTGAAACAGAAGAATTTTTGATAATTGGCATACTCTCTAAAGTTTTCTATTGATACATATACTGTATTGCCATTTACTGTTGCTAAGCCTCTACGGCTAGATACATCAAATTTTCCATTATACAAATATGGATCATATACTTTTATATAATCTCCTTCTATTCCTATAAGAACAATGAAATGTCCTCCATATGTAAATAACCCTTGATTACAACTTGCTATTATATAATTATCACCTTTTAATTTTGTTACTGCATCATCTAATTTGTAACATTCACTGTACCCAATATCAAATATATCAGCTGTCCACTTAAAAGCACTCCAGTATGTTCCTTGATTTGCACTTCTATATCCATATTTTGCATATAATTCTGCCATTGTATCTGGTGTTATATTTCCTTTTATACTAGAAACTACCATTGCTGATGATGTTGGTCCACATCCACTTGAACCTATTGTTTGTGATTTATTTTCTATACTAGAATACATTTTACTAGACCACCTATTGTCTAATTGTGAATAATATGTTAATCCTGCATATTCTCCAATTTCTACACTTGGTGTTTTTTCTGAACCTTCATAAGCAATAATTCCTTGTTCTTCAAACCCCTCTGATTCTGTTTCTTGAACTTCTAGACTTTGCTCGTCTGTTTCTGTTAGATTCGGTATCTCTGTACTAGATTTATTTATTTCATCTACTACTGTACTTATGGCTTCTGATATCTTATTTGTATCAACTTGTCCAGTTTCATTATATTCTAAATAAACATTTAACAATATAGATACTGATACTAATATTGCTACTATCAAGCTTATTGTTTTTGTTTTACTTTTAAATATTTCTTCTAATTTATTTTTCAATTTTCTCCCCTCCTAATCAGTTATTTCAAATTCTTTAACTTTTTCCATTAATGCTTCTATAAATGAATTACCTTTTAATTTAAAATATATTTCTGCACTATGCTGTATACTCTCTAATTCATAATGTGTTATTTTTTTATCTTCTTTACATCTATCATATATAGTCAATATATCATTTCTCAGGCTACACTTTGTTGCTTCTATCATTGACATGCAAAAACTAAACATTCCAATCGAAAATGTACCCAGAAATGTAATTAGAAACCAATAATCTTTTAAAAACTCTAATACTTGCACTATCTTTCCCCCTCTGCTGTTGTTGGTATATTAGCAATTAATTTTCTTATGTCTGCTACTGCTTCTACATCAAAAATTGGACTTACTTCATCTGTTGAATAAATATGTGTTGTATCTTCATAACTAGTTGCTTTCTGTATTTCTTTTGCTACTGCTTTTTGTTCGTCTGTGAATAATATTCTTGTTTCTGTTGCTGTTTTATAATAGATTATTACTGGTGTTCCTGCATCATATTGAACTTTTAGCCATGATTTAAATTCTACGATACTACTCCACTTTGAATTAACATCTGTAACAGCTATGTACCAATTGTTCGGTTCTACTTGTAGAAATATTGATAAGTCTCCATTTATAAATTGTGTTATTTCAAAATGAGTAGAATACCCTTTTCCATATTTTTCTGTTTCTTTGAGAGGTACATTTTCTGTTAATGCCAAGCCAAACCTTCTTGAAATATTTGTACCGGCTGAATACAATTGCCAATTTTCTGTTCCATTTAATATAATTTTTTTCCATCCATGTACTTCTTCTTCATTATCCAAATCAAAATAATCATCTGTTAGCATTTCTTGTTGCACTGGCATTATGTATGATTGTTCTTCGTGTTGATTATATTCTTTTGCTGTAGTACCTTCTTCTACTTGTACTTGAGCACTACTTGCTACTTTTTCATTCAAAAACCAAAATTTCAAATAGCTTGCATTATCGACTTTTAAATCTGTTTGAGTATTTAAAATTTGTTCTGAAGATAAAAAGTTATATTTGTCATCATATAAGCAATACCTTCCCAATGCTCCACTTGTTTCAATGCCATAAACTCTTATAATTAAATTTTTCAAATTCTTAACATTAATATAATTTATAGTTCTCCATCTATCTGTTGTACTGCTTAATGAACCATCATTATTCATCCCTCCTACTTCATTTTTACCATCGTATAAATTTGTATTGCATTTTACTATTTTAGTACTACCTTGATTATATTTACTATACTCTCCTGCTTCTGCACCTTCTACTATTTTAACTGTATAATCAACATAATCATTCGCATTACAATCACTGCCTCGCGTTGCATAAAACCAAGCAAATAAATATCTATTGCTGTCATTTATAGTATCTGCTACTTTATATTGCAATGTAATTACACCGTCTGTTGTATTCTGAGTTTCATCGTACTTTTCATTTGATTTTGTTCCAGTATAATCAGTATTGTTTTGTCTTAATACTAAAAATCCTTTATTTATGCTTGTACTAGATTTTACTTTTGCTTTTAAAGTTAGTGTTTTACCTGCATATTTTGTTAAATCCATTATTTTAAAACCAACCGCATTGTTTGCGTTTTTCGATGTTGTTGCAATTATTCTAAAATTAGTACTGTCAGTAATTTCTACACTAGCTTCATTAAAGTTTCTATAATCATACTTTGTAATATCAAATATATTTATATTACTACCAACTGCTTTTATTTTTGATGTATAATCAAACGATGGCATTGCTCCACCTTGTTCCCATGTGTCTGTACCATTTTCTGTTTCAAATTGTGGTTTAATTTCAAAATTATTATAAGTTATTCCAGCTGGTGTTCTTACTGTTATATATGAGAACAAAAAGTTACCGTCAATTGCTAAATTTGAATTTACTTTGTCAAATGATGCTTGTTTAGTTCCATCTTGATTTAGTCTTAAAGCACAAATATTTGAACTATCTCCAACCGCTTTTGAATTGAAAATACTTAAATGATAAGTTTTTCCTGTTATTAGATTAAGGCTTTTTAATAAATTCACACTAACAAACGATATATCTGTTGCTGTACCATTTAAAGTAATAACTCCGCTTTTTACAACTGCTGTTATACCATTATTTGAATATGTACCTTCCATTAACTCTAATAAATTTTTTCCACTTCTTGTTTCTTGCTTTACATTTCCACCAATTCCAAACTTTCTAAATCGCACATTCTTTGCTGTATTATTTAATGTTATATTCTCACCTTGACTGTTTACAGAAGGCATTATATTGCTTATGTTTCTTAAGTTTTCTATCTCTTCTTGTAACTCTGATATACTGTTATCTTGTTCTATGTTTTTCTTTGAGACTTGTTCTATTTCTTCTTTCTTCACTTTTAACTGTTTGTCTACACTTTCTGCTATTTTCTTTTCATCTAAAAGCACATCTGCGATTGCATCATAGTCATCATTATAAAAAATTTCATTTTCAGTATTTGCCATTACTTTTCTCCTTTCAAGTCTTTGTAACTTAAATTTTTGTAATAATCATATGTTTTTGTCTTTAATTCTTTATATGTTAAATAATTAATAACTTTTACTTTTAATTTGAAAGTAGAACCTACAAAAATCTTGTCAGGCTCTACTATTTTTTCTATTATTTTAGACATTATATGAAATATCCTTTCTTTTCAAAATTATCATTCTAACTAATTTTCATCAGTACAACTTTATAGCTGAAATATTTATTACTTGTTAATTGTCCCGTTACTTGTTCCCATTTTGAATCTCCTGCTGCTGAAAATGGATTTTCTATCCTTAGTTGAATACTAGCTGGTAATAATGACAATGTTCTTTTGCATCCTCCATAATATAAATCATATGTATTACCACTGTCTCCTGGTACATAATTATATCCATCATTAATTCCCTTTACTCCGCATGAAATCGGAACGCAATTTTCCATTGTTAATCCAGCCGGATAATTCAAAGAAATCATTTCAGTTGTGTTTGGATTTATTGTTACATTTCCTGTCAAAGTAAAAATTTTTTGTTCTGTCATATTTGTCCAGCTATCCCATTTTTCTCCCTGGAATGTTCTTATATAAACATTGTTCGGTGCAATCAGTAATTGTGTACGCAAAGAGCCTCCTGTTCTCATTACGTACAATCCGAAAAAATCAACACTATCTGGTTTATTAGTTACTTTATTATTTCCAGAAGCATAATAAAATCCTTCTGTTGTATATCCATCTAGATTTTGATTTGTTAATTCACTCGCTTTTAAAAAATAACTACTTCCGTCTTTAACGTATACTAACTCGTTTTTTATTTGATTCATTATTTCTTCGCATTCTTCTTTTATTTGTGCATATATTCCAGTAAAATTTAAGAATTTTCTTGTATCTTTAAAATCTGTAATACCGTTTGTCCCTGTCCTAAATCTTGCAAATTCTAATTGATATATTTTATTTGTACCGCTGTATATGTTTATATCTTGTTGTGTAACATTAGTATAATTATTGCTTGATGTTAAAATTTTAAAATTAACTTGTTCAAATGTATCTTTTGTTGATTCCTTTGACAAATCAATTTCTAACACCAAAACGCAATATAAGCTACTAGTTGATGTTTGAATTGTCTCACTTCCTATCACCGCAATTGGTCTCCCTGCAATTTCACACAAACCTTCAGAAATAGTTATTGAATTTGTTGTTTTACTTAAATTCATGCCGTAAAATATGCCATCATTTTTATTTAAAAATTCTTGATGTATTCGTGCATCTACCTCCGCATTTGCTAATTGATTTGTAAATCTAAATCCTCTTATCATATTTATTTATTCCTTTCTTTCAATAATTTATCTATAAATTTAATTCTCATGTTTCCACATGTTATGTTTATAAAGTTATTACCTGAATCTTCTATTGCTGATACATATGTATCTAATATTATATTATTGCTTGTTCTAACATTGATCGGTGTCCCTATTTTCAAATTGTTAATATTAAATAGCTGACTATTTCTGTTTATATCAAACGATATATAATGATTGTATGTATTTGATTTAAATGTATCTAATGCTGTTTGCTTTGCATCTTCTGATTTTTCTGTATATACCGTCTCTACTTTTCCTGCTGCTCTATTAGCATCATCTTTATTCTGAGTTGTTGTTCTATCACTAAGTAAATACCATTTTTGCACATCAGTATCAGTTTTCACTACTACTTTTGCTATTATCTTTGTCTCAAACTTTTCTACATAATTGCTTATATCTGAAATGGTTGTATCTATTAATTCTGTTTCAGCTTCTTGCTTATATATTGTTAATTTTATTCTTTTATTTACATATGCAAAGTCAAATATTATATTGTAATTTTGACTACAATTAGTTATAAAAGTATGAAAGTTGTATATTCCATTATCATTATCTACTGACTTAGTGATTTTTGTATGTGTTTTTACTTCTACATCTAGCCATTTAATGTTTAAGAACGTATCGTCTGAATTTGTAAACTCCTCATATATTTCTTTTGCTATAAAATCTTCTATTCCCTTGCTACTTATTAGTTCTTGATTTTTTAGTATAATCTTTCTATCAAATTTATTAGATATATACTCTAATGTTACATTCCTTTTCAGTTCTCCATTTTCGTTTTCTATATCTTTTATTATTCCAATGTAATCAATATTTCCATCCCTTTGTAAAAATACAATATCTTCATTTTTAGCATTTATTTTTTTCATTACTTCAAATATAGTATTCTTGTTTGTTTCTTCATCTATTATATAACTATAATTGTCAAACTCTAAAACATCTTTTATTTCTAAGTCCTCTTTATCTAAAATATAAACTAATGTCCCTTTTGGTTTTTCAATTTTTTCTTTTGCCCATATTTGAATTTTTTCAGTTGCACTTTCTTTGTTTTTCAGCAAATCTTCAAATACTATTTCTGCATTATATATTCCGCCAGTTTTTGCTGCTTCTATTTCTATTTCATAAAATCCAGTTTGCTTATTATAAATTAATTCATACTCTTGATTATTAAAAATTGCTTTTACACTCATATTTACACCACCTTGTATTGCGGAAATACTGTCAATTTAGCATTTAATACATCATCATCTGCTGTTAGTCTTATTTCTGATGCACCGCAATGGTAATTTAAATATATTTTGCTTTGTTATATCAATATATTCTTTTTTCCATAAATTTTCTTTTGTTCCATCTGTTTTTTGTTTTTGAATATATATATCACCTGTTTTACTACTATATAATAGCTTTTCATATTCATTGATTGTAATCGGTATTTTTATACTTGCATATTCCTGCTCATCAACTAGAACAGTTATAGTCGGATTCCTAACAAAACCGTCTATTTCTACTTGAATCGGTGCTTCTACATGACCTCTATTATCAAATTGTATTGCTCTACCGTTGTAATCTATATATCTACTGTTCCATCTGTAATCATATCTCATTTCATCATCGTATTCTTCTATCTTAAATATTGTTTCATTTTGTTCATACCATAAAGAAAGACAATCAAATTCTATATTTTCAGATATTATTCCATTTTCTTGTCTTTCAGTCTTTTCTAAACTTTTAATATTTACGTCTCTATAATACGTAACACTATTGTTTTCAAAAGGTATTTCATATACAAATTTTAACATTTTAGCTGTTTCAATAAAATTAGCAAATTTTTTAAAGTTATCATAATTAAAAAAATTTACTATTCCATTTACTGCACCTTGTTCTAATTTTCTCAAATTAGTTAAAAATTCATATCCTAATTGCTCATAATCTGTTGAATAACTATATCCTAATCCAGCTGGTTCTGTTAATAAGCATGTATTCTTTAGGTCCATCAGTGAATATTCTTTTCCTTTTTCATTTATTAAACTAAACTTTCTAACCATTTTTCCTCCAAAAAAAAGAAGCCCTATTTAAAGAACTTCTTATATTTTTTATTTATTTTTTATATCTTCTAGTAATTGAATAATCTCTGAACAAGCTCGTAAAAGTCCTGCTGTTACCAGAAAGCCTAATATTATACAAATTAATAATAAAAAACTTCCATTTGCAACAAAGTCAATTATTCCTAATAATGACCCTACGATTATTGATGCTATTGCCCAATTTTTTAAATACTGTGCCACTGCATTTTTTGATGTTTTTAACTTAGTTATGTTGCCATTGTACTTATTATAGCAATCACCACAAAATCCATCTTTTAATTCTGTCTCTAAGCATTCTTTTTTACACTTTTTACATTCCATAATATCACCCTTTTATATTATAGTACATTTTTTTATTTTATTTTGTCGAATTTTGTCGTTTTTAATAATTAGTACCAAATTTTTTATTTACATAGTTAAAACATTGTTCTAATTTTGCTTCATCCAACTCTTGCACATTAAATACTATTTTTGGAGTAGTATATATTGTTTTTGAACTTTGTATAATTTTCTTTCCCATATTGCCCTGAAAATCTTCTAAATTTAAGTTTCTTGACATCATCTCTGCTAATTCTAAAGTTTTTTTACCTAATTTTGGACTTGATTTTTCTAATGTATTGCATAAATTATCTATCATGTCTGGCATATATTCCATTTCATCCTTGAGTGGTCCTTTATCGGGTACAGAGTGATGTAAAAGTGAACTTATCCATCCAGCAACCATAGAGCCTGCTCTTATTATCTTTGACTCCGAAGTCTTTGAAGTCATTCCTTCAGAAATATTACTTGCTAAATCATTTCCCCATTTGCTTCCATTTACATTGTTATTAAAGCCTTCATCCGCTTTTAGTGCTAAATTTTTTGTACTATCTTTCACTGAAGTATCAGCATTAACATTATTAGAAATTCTTTTTAATAATAAATCTGTATCATTAGACATGTTATTAATATTAGTATCGAATGAACTTAATGATATATTACCCAAATTTCCAAATTGATCAGGTACTGTTGATTGTTCTGTTATATTTAAAACTTCTTTTAATTTATTTTGAACATCCGTTGGTAAGTATTGTATAGATTCATTAAAAGCTGTTTTGCTTGATTGTGAAAGTTTTCTCCAAGCCTCCACTTGTTCTGGTGTTAATGTTTCTATACTAGACGTCATTTTTGCAAGTTGTTTTCCTAGCTCTACCATTTGTTTTTCATCTGCTTTTATTTGTTCATTATATGCATCCATATTAGTTTTATCTTGATTTTGTCTTGCTATTGATAGTAATTGCTTTTGTTTTTCAATACTTTCAGATAACGTATTTATTTGTTCACTAAGTGTTCCTTCTAGGTTTACTTTCTGTTCTGTCATTTTTTTGTTGCTATTATCTATTACTTTATTAAAACTTTCAACAGTTCCCTGTGCCATTAAATTCATGTTTTCTTCATACAGTTTAACATCATCAGAATATCCACTTATCAAACCTTTTTGTTCATCTATAGCTGTATTAAGATTTTGTATTTCAGTTTTAGCTGCTCTCATATCTTCAACTGCTAAAACTTTTTTTATTCCACCTGATTTATTGATATTTTCTTGTGCTTCACTATATCTTTTTTGTGCATCTGTTAATTTATTCTGTAGTTCTGCTAGTTCTTTATATGTATTTGCTCTATTTTTTAATGCTGTTGAATAATTTTCTTCTTGTGTTTGCATATAAATTTCTGCTTTTTTCTTTAAGATTGTTTTATCTATTTCACTTTGTATATTTTTGTAACTTTGTATTACATTTCCATTAATTTTTATTTCTGTTCCTAACGCAGAATTTAGTCTACTTACTATAAAATTAGCTCTATCTTCATAACCTTTTTTTATATTTCCATTTTCATCTGTTATTGTTTTCAATTCATCATATAAGCTCTTTGTATTATTTATTTCTGCCAAATTAGATGATATTTGTTGCTCTTGCTGTTCTTTTAGCTTCTTTCTTGCTTCTATATTCTCTTCTACTTCATTTTTCAATTGTTTAGCTGCTTCTGCATTTTTCATGATAGACTTTTCTACTGCTACTAAACTAGCTGTCAGTACAACTATACTTGTAACCGTCAATCCTATCGGATTTGTTAGATTTTGCATAACATTAGCAAGTTTATTAACAGACTCATTAGTCGAACTAGATTTATTTGCAACTACTCCTATAGCTTGTGCAAATGTTCCTATACCTTTAGTTGCACTTCCAACCGTATTTCCTAATGTTCCAAGTATTTTTATTGCAGGTCCTATCGCAGCAACAAATGCCGCTGTTTTTATTATATTTTCTGTTTCTTCTTCACTTAATCCATTTATATTGTCAATTAATCCATCTACTTTGTCTAGCACTTTATTCATACTCGGAGTTAATTTATTACCTAAATTTGTTGCCATATTGTTTATTTTATTTGTTGTCATCTTCATTCTACTTTCTAATGTCTGATATCTTTTATTCGCTTCATTAGCCAAAGCTGTATTTTCATTCCAAGCTTTTGTTCCTACATCAATTGCTTTAGAAAATATTGAACTTGCATTTGCAGAACGTAATAAAGAATCTCTTAGACGTGTTTCTGTTATTCCCATATCATCCAAAACTTTAATAGCACTTTTTCCTCTTTCGCCACTTTTTGATAACCCTTCTACAAACTTCATTATTGCAGTTGTTGCATCTTTTTTAAATGCATTAGAAAATTCCTTTGTTGTCATTCCTGCTACTTTTGCAAAATTTGTTAGTTCTCCTCCTCCTTTTTCAACAGCTAATTGCATATTAACCATAATTTTTGAAAATGCTGTTCCTCCAGCTTGTGCCTCAAGTCCTACTGAACTTAAAGCTGTTGCTAATCCCATTATTTGTGCTTGACTCATTCCTACTTGTGTTCCAGCTGAAGCCAAATTCATTCCCATTTCTGCAATCTCTGACTCTGTTGTAGCAAAATTATTTCCTAAATCTACTATAACAGAACCTAATTTGCTAAAATCTGTTTGACTCATTTTTGTCACGTTAGCAAATCTAGCTAATGTAGTTGCTGCTTCATCTGCACTTAAGTTTGTCGCGTTCCCCATATCAATCATAGTTTTTGTGAAGTCTAATACATTATCTGTCTGTATTCCAAGTTGTCCAGCAGCTTCTGCTACTGCCGAAATCTCTGTTGTTGTAGAAGGCATTTTTTCTGACATATCTTTTATTCCCTGCTTTAATTTTGCTATCTGTTCTGCTGTACCATCTACCGTTTTTTCTACTCCTGTAAATGCTGTTTCAAATTCTTTTGCTGAATTTATTAGACCTGTTGCTATTGCCGCTGCTGGCAAAGTTATTCTTGTTGTCAATGTAGTACCTATTTTATCTAATTTACTAGATATATTAGATACTTTTTCACCAAATTCTTCTATGCTTTTTCCAGCTTGTGTCCAATTAGATGCTTCTAATTTTAATTTTTTTAGTTTGATTTCCGTATTTGCTATCTCTCTTTGTAAACTCCTGTAATTTTCATCTGATATTTCTGCACCACTTGCTATTTGATTATCTGCAACTTTTTGAAATTCCTTCAATTGTTTCAATTTATTTGAAGTTTCTTCTATGTTATTTTTTAGTATTTTTTGTTTTTGTGACAACATATCTGTATTAGAAGGATCTAGCTTAAGTAAAGAATTAACTCCTCTTAATTCCTTGCTTAAACTAGCAGTACTCGAATTAACTTTACTTAATGCTTTCTGTAATCCACTTGTATCTCCACCAATTTCAATAACTAATCCTTTTACACTACCAGCCATTTTTACCTCCACAAAATAGGCAAGAGGAAAAAATTCCCCTTACCCTAATAATTTATCTATATCTGCTTGTGATGCTCTTTTTATTGTATCTCTTTCTATATAGCTTTTTTTATTATTTGAAACAAAAGCATATTGAATTTTCATTATTTCTATATATGTAAATCTTTCTAAATCGGATATCGTCAAACCTATTTTTATACAAGAGATAATAAATTCATGTTCTGGATATTCTGCATCACTTTCATCAGAATATAAATTTATTTTTTCAATTCTTTTATATAAATCATTATCAACAAAAGCAATTTACGGCAAATTCCGTTACCTCAACAATCCAACTATCATTTGTCTTTATACTTGTTATGCTCTCTAGCCATTTATCATATTCTTCTATACTTTTATTAGCCGTATATATCATTATATATGCAATTCTAGTTGCCGCTTCTACAAATAAATCCATATCTTCTATCATTAATTTAGACAGACTAGAAATTATTAAAGTATCGTCGATATCTGGATTTTCTTCTTTCAATTGTTTTGTTATATATATTTGTTTTGTTAAAAACTGCTGCAACATTTGAATATCATCGAAAATCCCCCTTTTGAAAAATTCTCTATATTTCACATAAGTTAATGCATTGCATTCTATTTCATAATTCTTGCCGCAAATTTCTATTGTTTTCATTTTTTCCTCCTATACTTCTGCTGTTGCATCTTTTACATATACTTTTTTGAAGAATGTATCGTAAACAGCTTTATTTGACTCGTCTGGTTCTATAACTGCTTTTATAGCTCTATCTGTAGAACGTGGTGACATTGTAATAGAAATACTGTCTGTTTGTGGGTCTGTACTTTCTTCTTTTGTTTTGTTTTCTGAGCTTGGTCTTGTTGCTGTACAATCGAAATATACAAATCTTCTTTTTTTGACATCTCCTTCAATTTCACCCATTAATGCAAATCTTGCAACTGTATCATCAGCATTCTCAAATAATGCTCCATTTTTATCTTTTGTTTGCCCTAATATTTCTGTTAAGAATTGCTCTGGTGTTATTGCTAACTCTAAATCTCCAGCATAACCTTGATTTGATGTTGCTATGTAATATTTCATATTATCTGCGTAAAAAGTAGTTGTATCACCTTCTGGGTCAGCATTTAATCCAACTGCACCTGGCATAGCAAATGGTGTTCCATATGTTATTTCTCCTTCTGCTTCAGTTATTTTTGCAATGTATACATTGCTTAATCCAAATTTTACTTTGTTCTTTGTATCTGACATTTTTATTCCTTCTTTCTATTAAATTTCAAAAAAATAACTTACTTGCCACACATCTTCATCTGACAAATAAGCTTCTTCTGTTTTATTCCAAGATACATCTTTTAATATTATATCTTCAATTTTATTTTGCTCTTCTATATCTTTTCTTATATATGTATAATCCAACTGAATTGGTATTTTTTTAGAATATACTATATTGTCTGCCATAAAATTATCTGTATTTCTACTAATAGCAACTAAATGTGGCGGTTCTATTTCATTTTCGAACATTCCATATGCATATTTAAATCCCTGTTCTTCACATTTTTCTTTCAATTCTTGCAATGTCATTTTTTTGCCCTCCTCTTTATAACTGTTGTCAATTTTTTTTCGTATAGCTTGTTATATTTTTCCTCGACTGGTCTTACATGAGGTATAGCTTTTGTCCTTTTTCCATTTCTAGTTGCATGTCCAAATTCTAATAAATGTGTTAGCTGATAATTAGTCTTATTATGAATTTTTACTGTATACCTTCCTTTGTTCTCTTTTCCTGCTTGTTTAGTCCAACCTTTATAATACGGATTTTTTCTTGTTCCTTTTTCTTTAGGAGATGTCTTTTTCAGTTCATTTACCGCTTCTTTCACTATTGCATCTGTTGTTTCTTTTACATCTTCTTGTATATTTTCTTTATATTCGTTTATATATTCTCTCAACGTGCTTTCTAATTCTTCTATTTTAACGTTTTTGGACATTTTTTATTTTCCTTTCACAAATTAGAATTAATTCATCTGTATTTACTTCTTGAGTCCTTATTATCGAATATTTATTTTCCATATATATAAGTTCTTTTTGATTATCATAATTCAAAACACTAATTCTTAATCTTAGTGTCGGTTTATATCCTTGCTCATTTGCTCTATAGTACTCATTTGCATATATATCTTCTACTTTTATGATTGGAATCTCTGTTTCAGTTATCTCTGTATTATTTTTTTGAACCCCTATCTCGTTGAATCTTAAAGTAGTAGATAATAATTTACAACTAACATCACGCATTATTATCCACCACCTTATATTCTTGGCTTAAGCTCAAATTATTACATAGAGAACTATATGTACTTTTAGCAAGTTCTTTTTCTTTTATATCTGTATTTCCAAAATTAGATTTGACAAACATAACAATTGCAGATTGAACTAAGCTATTTTCTACATCTTCCGTAGCATCAATTCCTATTCTTTTCAAATCTGCTATTCCTGCCTTTATCAACATTTTAATTTCTTCATCTTTCAATGTTGATGTTTCAATAATACTTAAACATTGTTTTGTTATTTTCAACAAATTTTCCATATAGTCCTCCTTTTATTAAACAACTGGATTTGCTTTTTTTACTCTTACAAATCCGTTATATTTAGATACAGTTCCACCAACGATAGCATCTGCTCTATAGCAAATCATACCTTTTTTGAATTGATAATCTGTACTTTCTTGAACTTCTAAATCAGAAAATACTGGTAATTCAAAGTCCATTAATGAACCATAAATCATTGTATATTTTCCAACTGTTGTTGTTGCTTTAGAGATGGAATTACAAGCGGAATTTATAACAAATGGTACTGCAAGTCCTCCATCTTTATAAGATATTGTTCCTCTAGCGCCATTTTTTGTTATGCTGTATACAAATTTTCCATCTGGTGTTTTTACTTTTGCAAATGCTTTTAAGTCATCTTTAGATAATATTAATGTTTGTGGTGCTTCTACATCTTCATTTCCACCATAAGCAAAAGTAATTTCATTTAATGTATCAGCATCTATTTCTGCTAATTCAATATCACTTGTACCATCTTCTGTTGGCATTACTTTTGTATCTGCATTATAAATACCTTTTATTGTATTTGTTGTTCCAGCTCCTACTATTGCTTGAGCGCCAATTTTTTTCTTAATTGAACTTGTTACTCTTTTTGATATTAAAGCTAAATATGCAGCAGCAGGTAATTTTTTAACTTCTTTTGTTACCTCTATATATGATGTTATTTTTGCTCTACCTGTTTCTACATAATCTGTATCAACATCTATATCTTTGTATTCTCCACCTTCAGTTGTGTAATCTCCTTCACCATATCCTTTTTCAAAAGCTACTGAATAAGATTCTCCTCCATTTAGTGGTACAGTGTTTAACATATCCACTATTCCTGATACAGCATTAAAGCTTTCAGAAATTTCATTTTTGTATTTTTTAGGTACTAATATTGTTCCCCCTGATACTGCTACACTTCTTTGTTCTGCGCTGTCAAAAGCTATTTTTACAGCTTTTCCTTCTTTTAGTTCTTTTGCTCTTTCTTCAATTATTTTTTCTTCTTCCACTTTTCTTTCCTCCTTGTTTGGTTTTTCAATGATTTTTGCATTTGAAGGTTTTATATTTCTTTTTTCTAAATCTTCAATTGCTCCTTTTAACAAATTTCTTTCGTCCATTTCACCTGTTTTTTCTTCTTCAACTTCAACATCTTTCAATTCTTCAATTTCTTTTCTTATTTCCGCTAATTCTTCTGGTTTAGCATTTTCTAATTTCTTTCTTAATTCTTCTTTCTTTTCGTTTAATTCTTTTAAAGTCATTTTTTACTCCTCCTATTTTTAATTTTTACAGTTCTACCACCGTTTTATAAAGTCTCTATTTGATTTCTACCAACCAAAAAAAAAGCAGTTATACCACCGCTTCTTTTATCGAGATTATAAACTTAATAATAATTTTAATCTTTCTTTTTCGTTTTTAAATTCTTGATATTTTCTTTTTTCTTCTTCGTATTTTTCTTTACTTCTTGCATATATTTCTGTACCGTCGTAAGCAGGGACATCAACTACAGATACATCAAATAATTGTGAAATCTCAGTAATTTTTCTTGTATCGGTCTCATAATCCCATTCTTGTTTTCTAACAGAAAATGCAAAGCTCATTTTATCAAGTAACCCTGCTTGTATCATTTTGTATATATCCCTATTTTGTGTTGTATCGATTAAATTTGCTCTTATCTTTAAGCCTTTTTCGTCTACTAATAACTCTAAACTTTTATTTCTAGTTCTCGCTAATATTAAGCAATTATCATTATGATTATACTTAAACACACAATCTGACATATTGCAGTCATTAAAAGCATCTCTGCTAATAATTTCTTTACACCATCCTAAGTCTGTTTCTTGTTCAAATACTGCTGCATATCCTTCAATTATCATCTCGTCTGAATCCTCTTGTAATGCTCTTAATTCACTAATTCTCATTTCCTTTATTGCCCTTTCCATCTTTTCCACCTCCTTGATACTGGTCTGCTAAATTTGCGTTTATTACATTTAAAGTTTGTAATCTTTTCTTTCCTTCTTTACCACCAATCGCTGGTAAATCAAGTATTTCTCTACCTTCATCTACTGTTATTAATCCTAAAGCACCTGCTTCTTTTATTAAAGTTATCTTTGTTTCTGTTTTTGCATATTTTATACGATTTACAGAAAACTCTATTCTATGTCCTGCTTTTATTGCTTTTTCACTGAATATCGCATTAGTAAATGCTTGTCCCATTTGGATTGCACGAGGTTCTAACACACTTTCATAAAAAGCATTCCATTCATCTGCTGTATATTTACTTTTTATAATATTTTCTGATATCATAAAATAACCATATATATTGCCATTTACCATTTCAAGTTGTTCTTTTTCAAGTAAAACTGGATTTAAATTAATTTCTTTAAAGTCCATTCTTGCATCCAAACTACCTATTCCATCTGTACTAGATAACAAACTTTTTACAAAATCCTCTTTCATATTTTTTATATCTTTATCTTTTAATATCGCATTTGCCGCTTTTAAAATACCTCTTAATGATGCACTTATTTTTATAGCGTTTTTTATTCCATCGTCTGCAACCGTTTGTGTTTCTATTGCTTTGTCTAGGACCTGATTTGTATCTCCATAGAAATCGTGCTTATTATAGAAATTTCTTAAATGAATTATTCTACTGTATTTTACATAGTATGTATTTCCATCTATAAATTGAAACTTAAGCCAAACTTCATTTTCATTCTCTATTAAGGTACAAAACAACGGATTTAATGGATATAAGCCCCTTAAAAATCCTTTATCATCTATATCTATATAAATATATTCATTGTTTTGTGCTAGCAATAAGCTAACTACTTTGTATATAAAATCATATGTAGTCATAAATGGGTTTGGTTTTACACTAATAATATAATTTATTTGTCCTGAAATATGGTTTTTTAATTCTCCATTCTGCTGATAATGTTTCGGCATCATTTTTGCACAATGTGTTGCTATAGCATTAATACATTCTCTTGCGATTATATTATCCTCAATATTTTCCGAAATATCTGTATATGTTGGATTATATCCACTTAGTAATTTCAATGTAGTTTCATTAACCATATTTTGAATTTTATTACCAAATATCATGTTAAATAAACTTCGCTTTTCTTTACTCATTTCACTCCTCCTGTAGCGCTAAATAATCATTCATTTTTTCAAATAAAACACAGTAGGCTATTATTAAACTTACTGTGCCATCTATTCTTGCTCTTTGCTTTTGCCCTTTAACTGGTCTTATGTTATCATTGTCATCTCTTTTTATAGCAGTATTACATAAACACCATTTTAAAACTGGATTATTATTATAATTAACTTTTTTATCTATTAAATCAGCTTCTAACTGTTTCATTGGGTTACTCATTGTCTTAGGTCCTTGTCTTACTTCTATCATATCAAAACCGTTTTTCTTTCATTTCATCCACCCAATAATTTGAGTTCCAAGGGTCATATCCTACCCATAATGGCGCAATTTCATATTCATTTTTTATATTCAAAAACCATTCTGTAACTTTTGAATAATCTACTTTTGCTCCTTCACATACTGTTACCAGCCCTCTTTTTTCCCATTTGTCATATGGTATCTTGTCATCTTTTATTTTAAATTCTAATCTTTCACTTGCTATAAAATATTGCTGTAAAACATATTTCTTTTTATTTTTAACAATCAACAAAGTTGCACAAGTTAAATCAGTTGTACTTGATAAGTCAACGCCAGCAACTGCATAATTATCAAATAAATCTTCTATATCGTAAGTTTCTTCATTATTTGCAATATCAAATGTAATCCATTTATCTTGGTCATTTTGTCTTACATTAAAGTCTTTACACAATAAATTTGCCAACTCGGTTGGATTATTTTTTGCTCTATTAACTTTATCCCTTAAATCTTTGATATTTTTTATTGTTCCAAGACCGTGGATTTGCTTTGTACCACTTTCTTTCATCTTGCCATTCTTCTGCATTATCTAATTCGTATATTATTGGCAAAACTGTTTCATCAACTATTCCGTTTTCTTTACCTTCGTATCCATCTATTATTGCAGAAGCATATTCATATTCATTATCAAATACGCTTTCTCTAATTGTTCCCATTGTTGATGTTTCTAAAAGTAGCGGTTGCTCTCTTGCAGACATTGAGTCATACATAACATCTAATAAGTTTTTATCTTTCCATGCATGTACTTCATCACATATTACAAAATAAGCATTTAATCCATCCAGTGAATTAGAATCAGATGCCAGCGCTTTAAAAAAGCTTTCTGTTTTATCATAGAATAGTCCATTTACTAAGCATCTTACTCTTTTTGTTAGAACAGGACTTTTTTTAATCATTCTTTTTGCTTCTTCCCAAACAACTTTTGCTTGGTCCTTTTTAGTAGCAATAGAATAAACTTCTGCTCCACCTTCACCGTCAGATGTTAGCATATAATTTCCAAGTCCTCCATCAATTGTTGATTTACCATTTTTTCTTCCAACATCTAAAATGCCTTTTTTATATTTTCTTAACTCTGTTTCCTTATCTATGAAACCATACAATGCTTGAATAAAAGCCTTTTCCCACAAGTCTAACATAACTGGCTTTCCTGCCCACTTACCTTTAGAATGTTTGCAGAATTTCTCTATAAAACTTATTGGTCTGTTTCCTCTTGTTTCATTAAAAATATATGTATGTATTTCTTGTTCTTCTGTTATT
Organism: uncultured Clostridia bacterium; assembly: GCA_934169775.1. Lineage (GTDB taxonomy): Bacteria > Bacillota > Clostridia > TANB77 > CAG-508 > CAG-269. The sequence goes on along the minus strand of CAKPOI010000021.1, from coordinate 3,870 downwards.
TCATTAAAAAAAGAAACCTGTTTAGGATTATATATATCCTGTACAAGTTTCTTATATGTTACTAATATTTTACGGCAAGCCTTATTTGGATTTTTCAATAAAAACTGATAGTACTCTTCAATATATGTCATAACGAACCATTGAATCGTTCAAATTCATCATCCTCGTTTATTTTTTTCTCTTCTGGTAACATATCATTTAACTGTTTTATTATGCTCATATAGTTTTTTACCATTGTGCCATATGTTTTGCTCTCTATTGACTCTTTAAATCCAAATTGATCTTTGCCATTTACATATGTTTCTTTAACCCCATATATTTTTATATCTTCTTTCAATTCGTCAAGAGTTATAGACATGAAAGAAGCATTTTCAATTAGCTTTTCTGCTATTTTTTTCTTTTTTTCAGGTAATTCTTTGAATAATTTTTTCAATTTATTAGTTTCTTTTTTTATTTTTTGATTTTTTTCTATAAGTGCCTGGCCACTTATTTTTTCGCGTAAATCATCTTTTTCTTCTTCCACTTCTGCACCTCCTTGACTACACCCCTCACATGAATTTTCTTGTGTATTTTTCGAAGCCCCACCCACCGTTCTCCCGTTAGCATATCAATAATAAGGTACAGGGGGGTTCCTCTTTATTTTACATAATATTTAAATTATGTTTTTGTTCGTATAATTTTTGTCTTGTAATATTAGTTATATCAAACTCATTCATTTTAGCAATTCTGATTATTTCTTTATCATTAACTAACTTTATAAAATGTGCACTTAAAGAAAACATATCCACGTCTTTGTTATATTTAATTATATAATCTTCATTCTTAATGCGTATTTCATCTACGTTCTCATATTGCTTTGGTAATTCATTATCTTCTTTAAATGTGTTTTGTTTTTCTTTAAGATGTTCAATCGTTCTTCTGTAATACATAATTTCTTTTTCTTGGTCCATTATTATATCTTTATCACTTGCATTTCTTATTTTGTTTTCTACTCTTGCCCTTGCTTGTTTATATAATTTTTCGTCATCCATTCTTTACCACATCTCCTTTCTCATCAAATATATATTCTTCTTTGTAACTACTAAAATGTTCTTTGTTGTGACAGTCTTGGCATAAACATTCTAAGTTATCTATATTAAAGAATACATTGTCATCTTCATAATTTGAATCAGTAACATATTCTTTATGATGTACTATTATAGCTGAATTATATATTCCGCTTCTTTAGACATCTCTCGCACATTCCGTTTGTAGATAATAATTTATACTTCCTCAATTTCTGCCATCTTTTGCTCTTATATTTCTTTGAAATTTTTGGATTATCTCTATACGTCATTATTTGTTACTCTTTTCTGTTTTCTTTATTGCCGTTTCCTTGTTGACCATTTTCTTAGTTGTTTCCTTTTCTACTTCTTTAATCTCTATTGCATAACATTCTCCGTTTGTTAATCTTGCTGCTAATATTTCATTTGCTCTTTTATCTTCAAATTTTACTATTTGTCCTGCTTTGTATTCTTCTTTTGTATTTTTATCTGTTACTTGAATTAAAAACTTTAATCTTTTCATCTTTCTTCTCTCCTTTTTGTTTATATCTAAAACAATAATTATAATATCTACATTGTTCACATTTTCTTTGCATACAATTTGCATAGTTAATCTTCTTGCTCATAATATACACAATTTGTACATACTTTTTCACAGTTTGCAAATACTCTTATTTCACAATCATTTTTATTCTTGTTTTTGCATCTTGTACAATACTCTTTTTTATATTTTTCTATTCTTTCTTGATTAGTCATATGTACTCTCCTTTTTATTTATAAAACACTATGTAACGATATAAATGTAGCTCAGCTCTACATATGCTCCTAAGTTTTTCTTTTAAGCAGGCGGAACATAAACCGTAATTTAATACGTTAAACCAGATTTCTGATTATTTTATATATCGCTACATACTATTTTATAAGTATTAATTAGAACTTGCTAGGAAAGCTCTGTGGTAAATTTAATAATGAAAGGAGGTCTATTATACCTCAGTTAAATGTAGCAATCATTTTATATTATCAGTTACCTAGCATACTGGTAATAACTAATCTACTAATTTCCAGTCTTCTGCTAACATATCAGCTTGACTGGCTAACCAACCTAATTGGACTCCTGATGTTCCTACAAATGCTATTGCTTTGTTTCCTATTGCATCATGTTCAGCATTTATTATTTCATTATTAGTGTTTTTATAACTTATATAAGTTGCAAGTTCTATATATTGTCCTTTTCCATTCCAACCTTGCCTTTGTACTCTTTTTCCTTCTTTTAATAATTGTATTGCTTTTCCAAAATCCACTTTCATTCTTCCTTTCATAACATAATAAAAAGAATAGACATTTAAAACATCTATTCTTCTAACATTTAAATAAATAAAGGGATTCTTTATTTTTGCCACATTGGGTTTGATGTTTCCATCTGCGACTTTTTATAATTTTTCTATTATAATTATACTACATCAGAAACGAAATTTTAAATACATTTTTTGCGAAATTTTAACGAAATTTTTGCGAACTTTATGTATTTAATACCTCTAGCATGTCTTTTAAAGCTACATCTCTTATGTTTTGTAATTGCTTTACTGATAAATATCTTGGAAATTGATTTTCATATTCTTTTGCAACTCTTTTCCAATCTCCTTTTTCACTATTTATATAAAATTCATTAATTACAAATCGTTGTTTTTCACTAAGTATTGTTAATAAATTTTTTACTCTTACAATTTTTTTATTTAATATATTTTCTTCTGCTTCACATTCTATTATTTTTGAATTTAAATGATCTCTATCAAATTTATTAATATGATTTAACTCTTTTTTATAATTTATTGCTGTATTTGACACTTTATCAGATATATTATTTGTATTACTATGTATACTATCATATGCTTGTCCTACTATTTGCATATTCTCTATTACTTCTTTTTCAGTATCTTCATTCACTGTCCCAGCATAATATAATTGTTCTTGATATTCTTCTTTTTTTAGTTGAACCTCTGTTAGTTTCGCTTCATCTTTTTTATGATTTCTTAGCATCTTTTCAATATCTTCTTTTATGTATTTACTCATTAGTGTACCTCCTCTTTAAATAAATAATATATTTTGTAATGTTGTCTTATTGTTCTATTCTTCTTTACTGCTATGCTCATTTCTCTCGCTGTTAAATTTAGAAATTTTACTATTTCTTGTAATGTTCCTACTCTCATGCATTGTTCATTGTTTTCTGTATCGTATATTCCATATATGTTCATTAGTGTACCCCCTTAGCTATATTTTTACACTTCCACACTTTTTTGCTGTACTTATCATGTTTCCTGTTTCTGTTATTAATCCTAAATCAAATTTTGTAAAACACTCTTTATATCCATATATTTTTTCTTTATATAAAAATACATTATTATTTATCTGTTTTTCAAATATATATTCTCTATTATTTTTGTTTATCGTTTTTGGTATTTTCATTCTTTTGTCCTTTCAAATATTTATATATTACTCTTTCAACATAAGCTAAAGCCTCATAACTTGTTATAAACCTTCCTGAATGCCTATGTCTTACATTTGCTCTTATTATCTTTATTTCTTGATTATATTGTCTTTTATACATTGTTGCTAATTGATTCTTGCTTAATCCTTGTTTCCACTTTTGAATTATCTCTTTATCTTGCATACTACACCTCTTTAGATTCTCTTTAGAAATTAGAAATCTCTCTAGATATAGTATGCTCTTTTATTTGCTTATTAATTCTTTTGCTTTATTTTCAAAATATTGTTTCCAACACTCTTTATAATTATCGTTACACTTATTTTCACAGTCCAAATCATAATT
>CAKPOI010000020.1 GCA_934169775.1 uncultured Clostridia bacterium | reverse complement strand
TGGTATAGCCAAGAAGTAAAAGATAGCTCAGGAAAAGTAATAAAAGCAGCAAATACAAGTCAAAGATTAAACACAGGACTAACAACAGCTCAAAGTAATATATATGACATGGGAGGAAATGTAGGAGAATTCACTACAGAAATAAATCCAGGCACAGGCGAGTCGGTAGTGTTGCGTGGAGGCTATTACTACGACGTCGTTCCAGCAGGTAAACGTTGGGACAGTAATCCCAGCAGTGCCAATTCCTCCTACGGTGTTCGAGCCACTTTATTCTTAAAATAGATACTATGTGTAAATGGTATAATAATATAATATGTAGGAAAATGGCAAAGAAAAATGTCGTTTTTCCTACATATTTGTAGTGGTGTAATGGTGTATACTATGGTGTGTGAATTAATTAATTAGCACACCATATTTTTGTACTTAATATTAGAAGGTAAAAATGAACCAATTAGATATAATGGAATTAATAATGTACTAAATTGCTCCTGCGTCGCAATGGAACTAATAATGAAATAATATTGAAAAAATATACAACCTCTTGTATAATATATTATGTAACCTAATTTACAAATATAAAATATAGGAGGTTCAATTATTAAAAAAGGAGAAATAACATGAAGATGCCAATTTTTTCACATTACACATATAACAGTTATTAAAGAAAAACAGTGTATAAAGCGCTGACGAAAAAAGAGTTAAGGATTCTTTTGTAAGTGGAGATGATTACAAATTCAAAACAATATTTATGCTAGCATATGAGTCGGGCTAAGAATAGAAAATTAATAATATAAGATAAAAACTTGCATTTTGTTATAAAAAGTCGTGGAAAAAACTTGCAAAAACAATATCAAACTCATAGAAAAAACTTGCAAAGTTTTTAAAAATATATTATAACATTTAAGAATATGGAGGTGTTTAAATGCTTGAAAGAAAGAATAGATTTTATACTAAATTTAAATGGTAATGTTCTTGTAAAAGCACAATTTGCAAAACACTAAATTAATCAAAATTATTTAATAATACAAAAAATATAAAGATGTAAAGATAACTACTTTTTGCATCTTTTTTTGTATAAAAGGATATAAAAGTGTACTTTTGGTTTATTTTATAAATAGTCTATGTATAATAGAATATTTATAAAAAATACAGACTTAGATAGATTAATCTTAAGCCTGTATTTTTACAATTAAATTTTAGAAATGATATTAAATTTATAAAATTAAAAATTATCTCCCAAAATCTTCTTAATCTTTTGAAGTTGAACCTTAAGGTCAGAATACTTAGTTTTACCAATAGAAGTATCAGAGCCATCCTCAAAAGCAGAAATAGATTTTTCAATATCAAGAACCTTAAACTTATGAGAAGAAACAGCAGTATTCTTATACATATGAATAGGAATATAAGAAATATCATCAAAAGAAAGTTTCTTATCAGAAGAATCAAAAGAAAGGTTCAAATTCAAGATAATAGAATTGCGAGTATTTTCAGCATTCTGATCACAAATAAAATTACCCAAAGCATAAATAACAAAGCAATCCTTAGTAGAACCATCAGTCAAAGTAACAGATCTTTTCTCCATAGGTTCCAAAGTATGAGGATGATTACCTAAAATAATATCAACACCATTTTGAAACAAAAAATCAGCCAAATCTTTTTGCTCATCATTAGCAGTAGTCCTATATTCAGTGCCCCAATGCATGCAAGCAACAATAATATCAGCATCCTCAGAACTAGCCTTATCAATTTGAGACTTAATCAAATCTCTATCAATCAAATTAACACAAAATTCCTTACCTTTAGGAACAGGAATACCATTAGTTCCGTAAGTATAATCAATAAAAGCAATTTTAACACCCTTAACAGTCTTATACAAAATTTCCTTTTGGTCATCTTCAGATTTATAAGTACCCAAATGAGAAAGATTAAAACTATCCAAAACATCAATAGTTCTAGAAAGACCAGAAAATCCCATATCCAAACAATGATTACCAGCAGTAGAAACAACATCAACACCAATATCAGCAACAGCTTTAGCCAAGCTATCAGGAGAATTAAAAGTAGGATAATTGCTATAACCACGCTCCTTACCAGCAAAACTAGTTTCCAAATTAGCAACAGTAATATCAGGAGTCAAAGTATAATCTTTAATATCATCAAAAACATAAGAAAAATCATATTCACCAGTAGACTTGTTATAAGCATCCCAATATTGAGTATTATGACACATAATATCACCAATAGCAGTCAAAGTAAAAGACACCTTAGAATCAACATTATCATTATTATCAGAGTTATCTGAATTAGAATCATCTTCAAAAGAAAAAACATCATTAGACTTTTTAGCCAAATCCTTCAAAAAATTATCATTTTTAAATTTTGTAAAAACAAAAAGAAACAAAAGAATCAAAGCAAAAGCTAACACACAAAAAAGCAAAAAACGAATAAAATTCGAATCAGAATTTTTTGAATTGTCAGTCCCACGAGTATTTCTACGATTTCTTGCCATATAAAACTCCCCTTTCAAAAGGCAAAAATAAAAACAAAGCCTTTTACAAATATTTATAAATATTATAGCAAAATTTGTAAAAAATTCAACAAAAATAAAAGAATAATTTTTTAAAAAAAGAAAATAATAGTATTAGGAAAAAAAGAAAGCTAAAAAATATAAGAAACTTAAAAAATAAACTAAGAAATCAATTAGATATTTTTTAAGAAACTTAGGAAAGGGGTCAAAAATGAAAGTTATAGATAAAATAGCACTAGTATTAATTATAATAGGTGCAATAAACTGGGGATTAATAGGATTTTTTAATTTCAACTTAGTAGGAATGATATTTGGAGACATGACAGTAATCTCAAGAATAATCTATGCATTAGTAGGAATATCAGGATTATGGGGAATAAAATTATTATTTGATGACTAAAAAGCAACTCACACCACATCATTGTGGTGGAGTACATATTAAATTTTCTTAATACTTATATTAAGTTTTCCTAAATCTTTATAAATTTCTATTACAGAAAAACAAAATAAACACATATAATTATATCTAAAAGTGAAAAAATCAAAACATTCTTAACACTAGTCAAAGCAAACTTTGCTAAAACTTGAAAAAAAGCGAAAAATAGTATATAATAACAAAGATAAAAAGAAGAGAGAGGAGAAAATAAAATGTTAAATACAAACGGAGTCACAGTAAGATTCGGAAAAAGAGTATTATTTGAAGACGTAAACATAAAATTCACAAAAGGGAACTGTTACGGAATAATAGGAGCGAATGGAGCCGGAAAATCAACATTTTTAAAAATATTATCAGGAGAACTAGAGCCAAGCAAAGGAGAAGTAAGCCTAGAAAAAGGAGCAAGGCTATCAGTATTAAAACAAGATCACTTTGCATATGAAGACTACACAGTAATAGACACTGTAATAATGGGAAACAAAGAGCTATACAACATAATGAAAGAAAAAGAAGAAATATACAGCAAACCAGACTTTTCAGAAGAAGACGGGATGAAAGCAGCAAAACTAGAAGAAAGATTTGCAGAACTAGACGGATGGAATGCCGAATCAGATGCAGCAATGTTATTAAATGACTTAGGGATAGTACCAGAAGACCACTACAAGCAAATGAAAGAAATAGAACCAAGAATAAAAGTAAAAATCCTATTAGCGCAAAGCTTATTTGGAAATCCAGACGTATTATTATTAGACGAACCAACAAACGACTTAGACCTAAAAAGTATAGAATGGTTACAAGAATTTCTAATAAATTATGAAAACACAGTAATAGTAGTATCACATGACAGATACTTTTTAAACAAAGTATGTACATATATAGCAGATGTAGACTTTGGGAAAATAACACTATATCCAGGAAACTACGACTTCTGGTATGAATCAAGCCAACTAGCACTAAAACAAGCAAGAGAGCAAAACAAGAAAAAAGAAGAAAAAATAAAAGAATTACAAGACTTTATAGCAAGATTTAGTGCAAACGCATCAAAATCAAAACAAGCAACATCAAGAAAAAAGACACTAGAAAAAATACAACTAGACGAAATAAAACCATCAAACAGAAAATATCCATATGTAGATTTCAAGCCAGACAGAGAGCCAGGAAAAGAAATATTACAAGTAAAAAACATATCAAAAACAGTAGACGGAGTAAAGCTATTAGACAACATATCATTCACAGTAAAACAAGACAACAAAATAGCATTTTTAGCAGACAACGAAAACGCCAAAACAGTACTATTTCAAATAATAGCAGGAGAAATAGAACCAGACGAAGGAGAACTAATATGGGGAACAACAATAACACAAAACTACTTCCCAAAAGACAACAACTATCTATTTGAAACAGACGAAAACATAACAGACTGGCTAAGAAAATACTCAAAAGACCCAGACGAAACATATGTAAGAAGCTTTTTAGGAAGAATGTTATTCTCAGGAGACGAAGCACTAAAAGAAGTAAAAGTACTATCAGGAGGAGAAAAAGTAAGATGCGTATTATCAAAAATGATGTTATCAGGAGCAAACTTCCTAATATTTGACGAACCAACAAACCATTTAGACATGGAAAGCATAACAGCAGTAAACAACGGAATGCAAAACTTCAAAGGAAACATCTTATTCACATCACACGACCACCAGCTAATGCAAACAGTAGCAAACAGAATAATAGACATCAAAGAAAACGGCGAAGTAATAGACAGAGAAGTAACATATAATGAATATTTAGGCATCTAATGTTAAGGTGTTTTTGGGGACGGACTCAAAAAACACCTTCGCTTTTTAAATAATTTTTATAAAATAAATAAAGACATAAAAAAATATAATTAAATAAAAATACAATTGTACTTATTTTAGGACTATAAAAAATTTTAAGTAGCGCACAATCTATAAAAAAGAAAGAGAGTGATATTTATACCAAGAAGAATACGAAAAAATGTTACCACTTCTTTATTTCATATAATGGTTCAAGGAATAAACAAAGAGAATATTTTTTATCAAGAAATTTATATCAAAAAATATTTAAAATTCTTAAAAGAAAATCAAGAAAAAAATAATATAAAAATAATAGCATACTGCATAATGAAAAATCATGCACATTTATTAATAAAAGCAACAAATACACAAGAATTATCAAATTTTATGCATAAAGTTAATGGAAATTATGCAAGATATTATAACTATATGAAAAATAGAGTAGGATATGTATTTAGAGACAGATTTAAAAGCCAGCCTATAATGAGTGAAAAACAACTTTATAACTGCATAAGGTATATACATTTGAATCCTGTAAAAGCAAAAATAGTAGAGAATCCAGAACAATATAAGTACTCTTCATATAGAAGATATAAAAGAAGATTAGACGAAAAAAATAATTTAGAAATGCAAGAAACACTAGAATATATATGTAATTCAAAAGATAAAATAAATGAGCAATATATTGACGAAGATAAAGATATAAAAGAGATAATTAATAATTCACTAATAGAATTTTTAGAAACAAATAAAACAGAAGTATATGAAATTTTAGAAAAAAGAGAAGTACTAAAAAAATTAATAAAATATTTAAAAAAAGAAAAAAATATAAAGTATACAGAAATAATGAAAAATTTTGATATAAGCAGAGGAATAATGCAAAAATTAAAATAATAAAGTGAAAAAAAATATAAAAGTGCACAAATTAAAGAAAAAATTTATGCACTAAAAAATATTAATAAAATAGATGTTTTTTGAGTCCGTCCCCAAAAACACCCAAATTATTCAACAACATTATCAGAAGTCAAAGATTTATAGAAAGCAATAGTTGCAAATTGAATATAAGGTACTAACCATAAAAATCCAATACCTAAAGTTAATGCCGCTAAAATTGACCAACCAATAAAAGAAAATTGTAAACAGAACAATTTACCACGTTTGCCAGTCATAAGTTCTTTACTCTTTAAAACACATTCTTTAGAAGATAATTCAGGATTTTCAAAAGCAACGAAATAAGACATTGCATAATAGTAAGATCTAGTAGTCATCAAAACTGCTGAAACTATAAATAAAACTATAGCAACAATAATTAAAAATAAAGAAAATCCAGAAAAAGCACCTAAACCATAAGCATAAGAAGTAGAATAACTAGAAGCATCTAATAAAGGCATTGTAAAAGAAACAGCCATACCTGCTACTGCAAAAACAGTAAGTACAATTGCAACTACAAGTAAAATTATAGGTAAAATTAATTGTCCAAAAATGCTAAAAGAAACTTTCCAAGACTTTTTAAAATTACCATTAGAAAAACCTAATTTTAAAAAGTCAAAAGCTTTAACTTCATCACCTAAAAATAGTTTCAAAAACGCACAAATAAGTCCAAATTGAATTGGAACTTCGATAACTGTAGCAGCTATTGAAACTAATGAAGAAATAAAACTATCTTCTGGAAAAATTCCTTGAACAAAACCTATAGCAAAAGAAATTAGCAAAGAAGCTAAAACTATGCATACAGCTGTCCCCCATTTACCATCTAATTTTCTACGAGCCTCAGTTCTAAAATCTGAAGAAATCATAAAAAAACCCCCTTTCATTTTTTATAAAAATATGATATGATAAATAACGAAAAAAGTCAATAAAATAAGGGATAAAAAAAATCAAAATTCGACAAGATAAAAACATGAATTAGGAGCAAATTTTGAAGATTTCAAAAAAAGTCAAAGAGAATTTCAAAAAAGAAGTATATTAATGTTTTTTAACTCCGACCCCAAAAGCACCAAAAGCATTTGAAAAATTCAAAAAAGCGTAATATTGAAGATGTTTTTTGAGTCCGTCCCCAAAAACACCCAATTAGAAAGGAAAGTGAAAAAATGAACAAAATAAATAGCACAATAGCACAAGAATTAGAAGTAAAAGAAAGCCAAGTAGAAGCGGCAGTAAAATTAATAGATGAAGGAAACACAATACCATTTATAGCACGTTATAGAAAAGAAGCAACAGGAGGACTAAGTGACGAAACACTTAGGGATTTAGGAGAAAGATTAACATATCTAAGAAACCTAGAACAAAGAAAAGAAGAAGTAGTAAAATCAATAGAAGAGCAAGGAAAACTAACAGACGAAATAATACAAGCAGTAGCAATAAGCAAAACATTAGCAGAAGTAGAAGACATATATAGACCATATAAACAAAAGAAAAAAACAAGAGCAACAGTAGCCAAAGCAAAAGGATTAGAGCCATTAGCAGAAATAATAATAGAACAAAAAGAAACAACACCAATAGAAGAAATAGCAAAACAATATATAAACATAGAAAACTTATCAGAAGAAGACAAGAAAAACAAAGATAAAGTAGTAAAAACAGCAGAAGAAGCAATACAAGGAGCACTAGATATCATAGCAGAAAACATATCAGACAACAGTAAATACAGAAAAGAAATAAAAAGAATATGTTACAGAGAAGCACAAATAGAAACAAAAGCAACAGACGAAGAAAAAAAATCAAATTATGAAATGTATTATGACAAGCAAGAACCAATAAAATATATTCCAAGCCATAGAATACTAGCAATAAACAGAGGAGAAAAAGAAGAATTCCTAAAAGTAAAAATACAAAAACCAGAAGAAAAAATATTGATGTATATAGAAAAAGACATAATAAAAGGAGAAACACAATTCACAGAAATGCTAAAAGCCACAATATTAGACGCATTTAAAAGACTAATAGAACCATCAATAGACAGAGAAATTCGTTCAGACCTAACAGAAAAAGCAGAAGAAAAAGCAATAAAAGTATTTGGACAAAACTCAAAACAATTGCTATTAGGAGCGCCAATAAAAGGAAAAACAGTAATGGGATTTGACCCAGCATATAGAACAGGATGCAAAATAGCAGTAATAGACGAAACAGGAAAAGTATTAGACTACACAACAGTATATCCAACAGAACCACAAAACGATGTAGAAGGAGCCAAAAAAGAACTATTAAAACTAATAGAAAAAGACCAAATAGACATGATAGCAATAGGAAACGGAACAGCCTCAAGGGAATCAGAAATGTTTGTATCAGACATGATAAAAGAAACCCCAAGAGATGTACATTATGTAATAGTAAGTGAAGCAGGAGCATCAGTATACTCAGCATCAAAACTAGCAACAGAAGAATATCCAGATATTAATGTATCAATAAGAGGAGCAATATCAATAGCAAGAAGACTACAAGACCCATTAGCAGAACTAGTAAAAATAGATCCAAAAGCAATAGGAGTAGGACAATATCAGCATGATGTAAACCAAAAGAAACTAGCAGAAAGCCTTACAGGAGTAGTAGAAGACAGTGTTAATAAAGTAGGAGTAGATGTGAATACTGCAACACCATCACTACTATCATATGTATCAGGAATAAATGGAACAATAGCAAAAAACATTGTAAAATATAGAGATGAAAACGGAAAATTAAAAAACAGAAAAGAGCTACTAAAAGTTCCAAAGCTAGGAAAAGTAGCATTTGAACAATGCGCAGGATTTTTAAGAATATTTGATGGAGATAACCCATTAGAAATAACAGCAGTTCACCCAGAAAGCTATGAACCAACAGAAAAACTATTAGCAAATCTAGGATTTAACAAAACGGATTTAAAAGACAAAGAAAAAATAGACGAATTAAGACAAAAACTAAAATCAGTAGATGTAGCCAAAACAGCAAAAGAGCTAGAAATAGGGGAAATGACCTTAGCAGATATAATATCAGAATTATCAAAACCAGGTAGAGACCCAAGAGAAGATATGCCAAAACCAATTCTACGTTCAGATGTTTTAAAATTAGAAGACTTAAAAGAAGGAATGATATTAACAGGAACAGTCAGAAACGTAATTGACTTCGGAGCATTTGTAGACATTGGAGTAAAACATGACGGACTAGTTCATATCTCTGAAATGAGCGAAAAATTCATAAAAAACCCATCAGAAATCGTATCTGTAGGTGACATCGTAAAAGTTAAAGTTATAAAAATAGATTTAGAAAGACAAAAAGTAGGACTATCTATGAAGGTATAAGAATATAATAATTCTAAAACTTCGGACGGTATAGATAAATATAACTATCTATGAAAACATAAGCATTTTATATATTAAAAAGCACAGAAACAAAATCTGTGCTTTTAATAACATAACTTACTATTTATACTTTTCCATAATTTCCTTAACAGAATCAAAATCATTTCTCAAAATATCCAAGAACAAATCATCCAATTCAGGATCAAACTGAGAACCGCGGCAACGCTCGAATTCACTAATAACGGTCTCTAAAGGAAGAGAATCACGATAAGAACGACGAGAAGTCATAGCATCAAAGCTATCAGCCACAGCCGCAATTCTAGCCAAGAAAGGAATTTGTTCACCAGCCAACTTACCAGGATAACCAGAACCATCAAACTTCTCATGATGATGTTCAACAATAGGCAAAATATCTTGGAAAATAGCAGCATGAGACAAAATATGAACACCGATATTAGGATGTTGTTTAATTTGAGAATACTCATCATCAGTAAGTTTAGAATCCTTTTGTAAAATACTATCAGGAACACCTATTTTACCAATATCATGAAATAAACCACCGATTTTCAAAGTTCTAATATCAGAATCAGGCAATCCCAATTTTTTACCAATTAAAACAGAATATTCAGAAACTCTATCAGAATGACCTCTAGTATAAATATCCTTAGCCTCAACAGTATAACGAAGAGTCTGAATACTATCCAAATAAGCCTGTTCTAGTTTATCATAAGTATCAGTCAATTTATCATTAATATGTTTAATCTCATTCATTTGTTTAATAGATTTAATACCAGACTCAATCAACAACAAAAGCTGATCAAATTTATCACTTTTTTCACAATAACCCTGAATATCCAATCTTTTAATAGTCTCCAAAGGAGGAGCTAAATCCTTATGACCAGTAAGCAACAAAATATATAAATCTTTATTAAACTTACGAATTTCCTCAACAACCTGATCACCATGAAAAGGAGTCATAATAAAATCTAAAATCATCAAATCAAAATGCTCATTTTTAACTCTTTCAATAGCTTCCATAGGATCAGTAACACCAGTAAACTGGTATCCAGTCCTTTTCAAAAAAATAGACAAAGAATCAACAATGCCTTGTTCATCATCAACTGCAATAATCTTATATTGATGATTTTCAGTATTTTCTACACTTTGTGGCGTACCTATTCTCATCTCAACATCCTCCTTGTTTATAAATTAACTATATTATAGATATAAAAATAAATAAAAGCAATAGATTTTATAAAAAAAGATATTTTTAAGGGGCGGGCTAATATTTTCGGGGCCGGAGCAATGCTTTTGGGGCCGGAGCAAAAGCATTGCTCCGGCCCCAAAAACACTAAGAATTAATTATCACTTGAATCATTGCCCAAAACAATATTAAAAGTAGTACCCTTACCAGCCTCAGACTCAAAAGTAATATCACCACCAAAGTGAGCCTTAATAGTAGAATAAGACATATACAAGCCAAGACCAGTACCATTTTTACCCTTAGTAGTAATCATCTCAGAGAACAACTTCTGTTTAACAATATCAGGAAGACCAGGGCCATAATCTTTAACAGAAATAACCAAATTACCATTAGAATTCCTATCAAAAATAAAATCAATTTTCTGTTCAGGTTTACCATCATAAGCCTGAATAGCATTAGAAATCATATTATTAATAACCTGAACCAAACTATTAATATCACCATGAAGAGTAGTATGTTCAGGAACCTTCATAATAACATTCAAATAAACAATAGCATTTTTAAGTTCATGTCTCATCAAAATATTAACTCTCTTAACCAATTCCTCAACATCAAAAGTAACATTATCAGCCTCTGACATAACAACAGCCTGGCCCTTAACAGCAGTAATAATATCAGACATATATTCAGTATACTCTTTGATTTTAACAGTCCAGCTAGACATATCTTTAGCAATATCATGATGATCTTGAGAAGTAACTTGAGGATTATCAATAGAAGCATCATACTCTTTAATCAAATCATCAATACCCTCAGTAGCACCAGCAATAGACATAATAGGAGTCTTTAAATTATGAGCAATACCGCCAATCAATTGACCAAGAGAAGCAAGACGTTCGCTCTCCATCAACATACTTTGATTCTCATGAATCTGCTCAATATTTTTAGCAGTCAATTCCTGAATCTTATTATAATAATAAGACAAATCACTAAACTCATCATTAGAAACCAAAGGCAAAATTCTATTCTTATCAACATTTTTAGTATCCAAAATATCCTTTAAGCTATTAGAAATCCTAATCAAATTATTAGAAATATTATGTGCCCAGATATACAAGAAAATAGAAAAAGCAATAAGCACTAAAATAATAATTTGAACGAAGTAAGCAAGTAAATTAAAATCAACAACGGGATATTTAAAACCAATGTACCAAGTCTGGCCATTAGAATCTTTAACATCATAAGTATATAACTGTTCATCAACACCAAATTTCTCATATAAAATCCCATTAGACTGATCATAAAAATAATCACGATATTTCAAAACAAAATCACTAACACTACCATCAGGATTAGAAACATAAATATCCTTATCACTAGGAGAAATTATAAAATAATAATGAGAATCAGATTCTAAAGGAATGGAACCCAAAATTGATTTTAAATTCTCCATATTAACCTCAGATGGTTGAATATCTTTAGTCTGAATATAAGCACGGTAGTAATTACCAGTAGCAAATCCCTCTTGCTGAACAGCCTTAGAATAACCAATCAAAGAAATAATAATCAAAATAACAGCAATAAAAGGAACCATCTGGAACAACAAATTCTGAGAATTAATAATTCTGTAGCCAGTATGTTTTTGATATTTGTTAGAAACATGATATGTAGTCAAAATAACATTATACAAATATCTTTGAGAGCCTATTAACAAAATAATAGACAAAATAGAAGCAAGAGCAATAATCATAAGAGTAAATCTCATAATAGCAAAAGCAGAAGCAAGCATAATAAAATTAAAGAAAAGACCCACACTTATAAATAAAGCAATTTGCACAAAAAAGACTTTGTACGGAATATCAATACAATCCTTTCTAACCCTTTGGACTTCCTCATAAGAAATTTTCTCTTTTCTATAATACTTATTCAAATATTTATAAATATTACGCATCAACAAAGAAAAAGAAAACAAATGAATAGAAATACCCAAAATATAAGCAACAGTATATTGTTGAACATGAGTCAAAACCTGCACATCCCTCTGAAAAGCAAAATCTTCCGAAAGAGGCGGAAAATTTTGCACCAAAGGCATAATAAAATACATTAAAACAACGGCAATAGCATCAACTATTAAAACCATAGAAGTAAACTTCCATCTAAACTTTTTAACCTCTTTAGTATCTTTCTGTTTTTTTGCCAAAATAATCACTAACCTTTCTATAATGAACTAACTCTCAAGATAAGGAAAATCAAAAACGCATACAAATCTAGTAAAAATATAAGTAGCTAATAACAAAATTACAATAATCATAAATTCACCCTAGCAAATTATAAAGACTTAATAACATCAAGGACCTTTTGTAAATAAGCCGCATCAGTCTTATGCCAAGCCAAATCCAAATCAGCCAAATCCCTCAAAGTAAAATCTTGAGAATAACTATTCAAATTTTGACCTAATAAATACTCTTTAGTATATTCATCAGAATAATTAATCAAATTATTTTTAAAAGTATCAAAATCTGTTTCTACTATACCACAACCAAGACCATTAAGTAAAGTAGTAAGCTCAAAAATCGAAATCTCATTATTATTCAAAATATGAAAAACAGTACGAGGCGAATTCTTAGCAATCAAACTAATAATCATCTTAGAACACTCATCAACAGGGCTAAACTCCAAAGAAGTATTATAAAACTCCTTAGGAATCATCTTACAATCCAAGATAGACTTCATAGCCAACAAAAACACATTTTGAGAAGCATTCTGTTGAAAAAGACCATCTTCATAACGAGGCATAATATTACCAATACGGAAAATAGAAGCATTAAGTCTTTTGTAATTAGTAGCATAAAGAACAGCCTTTTCCGCCTCAAACTTACTAACTAAATAAGGATTACTCTCAAACTCCTGATCAAAATACAAAGTATTCTCATCAAAAACAACATCTTTAGTACGAGGCCCCTTAAAACCAGCAATAGACAAAGTAGAAATATGAGCCAAAGAAATTGAAGAACCACAAAAATCAATCAAATACAAAACGCTCTTAACATTATCCTTACGAATTTGATCAGGTTTAGCAAAATGTCTAACATTAGCAGCAGAATTAATAACAGTAGTAACTTCACCTTTCAAAAGATCATAACTTTTTTGATCAAGCCCAAGATTTTCCTTAGTAACATCACCATTAAAAATAGTAACCTTTTGGTTAATAAGTTTTAATAGCTTAGGATCAGAATCAAAATAATATTCCATCATTTTATCCAATCTTTTTCTACCATTAGCATTAATTTTATTCCTAATAATACAATCAATCTTTTTAACATCATCATTAAGCAGCAAATCACGTAATAGGTGAATCCCTAGGAACCCAGTCACACCAGTCAACAAAACAGTAGACAAATCAAAAGGTCTAACTTGATTCAAAATCTTGCAAGAAGAAAGATTGGCCAAGCTAGGAACAATATCAGAAGATGATTGATTACTATCAATAAATTTAGCCAAATCTTTAATATTAGGATTATTATAAATATCCTGAATAGCAAGATTATACTTATCCAAAGCAGTAAAAACATTAGTCAAATCCAAAGAATCAATACCCAAATCATCAATAAAATCATCATTAATAGAAATAGTATCTAAAGCCACAAACTTCTTAACAACCTTGTAAATATCCTTTTCAGTTCTAGTTTTAGGATGCTCAACACGATTTCTAGAATCAGACATATACTGTTCCGCCAATTTCTTCAATTTCTTACGATCAATCTTACCAGAAGAATTACGAGGAAACTCAGGAATTTCAATAATCTTCTTAGGTTTCATATAAAAAGAAATATTATTATTAATATAATTTCTAACACTATACATAGAAATATTAGACTCATTGCTAGCAACAAAAAGAATAATAACCTTAGTATTCTTAAAAGGAATAGCAATAGGGTAAGTATCAAAATCATTGCCAAGCAAAGACTGAATCTTTTTCTCAACCTCATTCAAAGCAACCAAATAACCGCCATTAACTTTAACAACATCATCATCTCTACCAATAAACTCAATCTCACCATCAGTAGAAAGTTTAACAATATCACCTGTTCTGTAAGCCTTAACAACTGTATTCAAAACAGGATTATAAACACTTACAAATTTATTTTCAGTTTGAGCAGGAAGATTCAAATAACCCTTAGCAATATTTTTAATAGAAGAAGAATCTTCATAAACAATAAGTTCACCCTCTGTATTAGGAGGCAAAAACTCCAAACCAGAATTAACAACAGCCAAGCGAGAACCAAAAATAGGTCTACCAATAGTAATAAAATTAGACTTAGCATCATCAAGACTAACAAGTTTACAAGTAGTAAACATAGTAGTTTCCGTAGGGCCATACAAATTCAAAATTTTCAAATCAGGATATTTCTTAAGCAAATTTTCAACAAGATAAGGTTTAAGAGACTCACCACCAGAGCCCAAAATACGCAAACTAGACAAATCAAAAGAACCAGATTTATCTTGATAAGCAATCTGCTCAATCCATTTAGGAATAAGGAAAGAACGAGTAACATGATAATGTTCAATCAAATGCAAAACCTTTTCAGGATTCAATTCATCTTCTTTTTTAACAAGAAGCAAAGAAGCCCCAAACAATAAAGAAGTATAAATATCAATACCAGAAGCATCAAAAGAATACTTCAATAAAGACATACAAACATCATCATGGCAAGCATATAAAACATCATCATTAGAAATAGATGCAATCAAATTAACAATATTAGTATGCATAACCATAGTCCCCTTAGGATTACCAGTAGAGCCAGAAGTATAAATAATATAAGCAACAGACTCAGGCAAAATACTAGAAAAATCCATACAAACATCAGGAAAATCATCAATAGTATCAACAGCAAAAACAGGGCAACTAATATCTTTTAAATTATCTTGATGCAAAGAATCTGTCAAAACACAGAAAGGATTGCAATCACTCAAAATATATTGAATTCTATCATTATTTTCATTTGGCAAAATAGGCACATAACAAGAACCAGCCTTTAAAACAGCCAAAATAGAAATAATCATATCAAAAGATTTATCAAAAAATAAAACAACAGGTTTACCTTTTGGCAAATTCTGACCAACCAAAAACTTAGCCAAATCAGAAGATTTCTTATCCAACTCAGAAAAAGACAAAGACTCATCACCACAAATCAAAGCAGTATGAGAAGAATATTTAGAAACCACATTTTCAAAAACATTAACAACAGTATCATCAACAAAAACATCACCACTATTATTAAAATCTTTAATAAGATTCATAGAAGAATCAGTAAGCACATTAAGCTTAGAAATCTCCAAAACACCAGACAAAACCTGTCTAATTAAATGTAGCAAAATATCATTCATTTGATTAATATCATCTTGAGAAAAACAAGAAGTCCAATAATCAAAACTAAGCAATTTATCATGATTCAAAACAGTCAAATGAATAGTAAGAGGATTATTTTGCTCACCTAAAAAACACCATTCACAATGACCTTTATCACCATCAGGCAAAGAATCATGAAGTTCATTAATTTGATAAGAAAAACCAACTTCAAATAAAGAATCTGAGCGATTAGTACTTTTATGATATAAATTTTGAATTTGTTGACAAGGAAAATTAGCATGTTTAAATAATGCCAAATTAGAAGTGTTAATATTTCGACATAAAGATAAAAATTCCCCACAATTAGTTAGAGTCACAAAAAGTGGCAAATTACAAATATATAAACCTGTAGATTTAAACTCATTAGCTCTTTTTTGTCTATTCAAAAAAGGTGTACCAAAAACCATATCTTTAGAATTATAAATTTTAGCAAAGTAAATAGACAAAATTGCCAAGAAAAATGCATATTCAGAAATAGAGTTAGATTGACAAAAAGAGTCAATATCTCCAGCTAAAGAAGAAGGAATCAAGTGGTCAGAACGAATAGCATCCTTTTGGAACATATCATCATTATGAAAAAGGCGAGAAGTATCTAAAGAAGAAACATATTTGTCCCAAAAAGCATAATCAGATTTATATTTAGA
Organism: uncultured Clostridia bacterium; assembly: GCA_934169775.1. Taxonomy (GTDB): domain Bacteria; phylum Bacillota; class Clostridia; order TANB77; family CAG-508; genus CAG-269. The sequence goes on along the minus strand of CAKPOI010000020.1, from coordinate 11,610 downwards.
AGATAATAAATAATCATGTTCTCGATTAATAAGACTAGTATAACTAGGTCTCTCAAAGTCATCTAAAGAAATGCCCAAAAACAACTTAGAATAAATTTCTTTAATTTGCTCAGCAACTTGAGTCATACCCCAGCCGTCAGCAATAATATGGTGAGACTTATAAAAAACATAAGAATGAGTTGGAGTAAAAACAAGACCAAAAGCGAACAAATCAGTCAAAGACAACTCAAAATTCTTATAAAACTCCATAATAGGAGAAATATTCTCATCACTCAAAAAATGCATATTAATAGTAGGATTTTCAGGCTCAGCAAAAAACTGAACATAAGAACCATCCTTATTTCTCTTAAAATGAATATGGAAAGAATCATTTCTTTCAATAATGATTTCAATTGTTTTCTTAAGTAAATCAGGGACAAGAGCGCTGTTTAATTTCATAACAGACAAAATGTGGCTAACACTGCTACACTTATTATTAACTTGATCCATTTGTAAAATATTCTTTTGTGGGTTTGTTAAATCATAAAATTCAAAAACATTTTTTTTCATCATTTCAAATTCACCTTTACAAAAACATTATAATAAAATTATACCAAATTTTAACCAAAAAGCAAAGACATTTCGACAAAAAAATTAATGTTTTCAGGACCAGTGCTTTTGGGGACGGAGACAAAAAACACTAATGCTTTTGGGGCCGGAGCAAAAAAACATCAATTTATTAAAAAAAATAAAAAATTCGACAAATTTTTCAAGAAAATACAATAAAAAAATGATATAATAAAAATAATTTAAAAGTTTAATAGAAAAATTAATTTTTATCTTCCTCATAAAGCAGGTTTTTAAGGTACCCTGCTAATTTTTATATTATAGGAAACAATATGAAACTTTTTAGTTTCGCAACACAAAGTGAAAATAAATTGCTAAAAAGCATAGTATCAGGTATAATAGAAATATCAAGTATAATGTAATTCGATGAACTTACTGGTATAACCAATCCGATAGGAAACTGAAACTAGACATTTACTAAGAACAAAAAATTGTAGCCAAAGAGCACGTGAAAGAAATTTTTAAAATGATTAGAAATGTTTAGATACTTGATAGAAAGAGGTGAGCGTATGGAGGCAATGGTAAAAAGATGTGCAGGATTGGATGTACATCAAGAAACAATTGTAGTGTGTGTTTTAAAAGGCGAATTAGATAAAAAACCTGAAAGTGAAATTAGAACATTTGGAACATATACAAAAGATTTAGAAGAACTACACGAATGGTTGTTGCAAGAAGAAGTAGAGCAAGTAGCAATGGAAAGCACAGGGGTATATTGGAAATGTGTATGGAATATCATAGAAGATGAAAAATATGAAATAAAACTAGCAAATGCACGAGAAATAAAAAACATGCCAGGGAGAAAGACAGATGTAAAAGATGCTCAATGGATAGCTGAACTACTAAGATGTGGCTTAGTAAAAGGAAGCTTTGTACCAGATATTGAAATAAGGGAATTAAGAGACTTGACAAGGTATAAAAGAAAAATAGTACAACAAATAAGCTCAGAAAAAAATAGAATACATAAAATACTACAAGATGCGAACATAAAGATAACAACAGATATAAGTGATATATTTGGAGATACAGGAAGAAAATTAATAGAAAAAATAATAGAAGGAAAAAAGATAACAGATGAAGATTTGTTAGAAATAACATCAGGAAGAGGAAAAACAAGCTTAAAAAATAAGATACCACAAATAAAAGAAGGGCTAAAAGGAACAACAAGGGAACATCATAGAAAAATGATGAAATTAATATATGAACATTTAAAATATTTGGAGAAAGAAAAAAAAGAAATAGAAGATTTAATAGACGAAAAATGTAAAGAATACAAAAAAGAAATAGAGTTGTTAGATAGTATCCCTGGGATAAATGAAGATAGTGCGAAAGCAATAATAGCTGAAATGGGAGTTAATATGTACCAATTTCCAACAGTAAAACATCTGACATCATGGATAGGAATGAGTCCTGGAAATAATGAGAGTGCAGGAGTAAAAAAAAGGAAAGACAACGAATGGAAACAAAGCATTGAGAGCAATATTAAATGAATGTGCATGGTCATGTATAAGAAGTAAAAAAAATAGAATATCTGCAACATATTGGAGATTTGTGAAAAGGATGGGACCTCAAAAAGCAATACATGCTGTAGGAAATTTAATATTAAGATTATGTTATCATATATTAATAAGTGGTATAAAATACGAAGAACGAGAAAAAGAAGATTATGAAAAAATATTACAAAAGAAAAAAGAAGCAAGAATGATAAAGGAGCTTGAAAAATCGGGATATAAAATAAATTGCTAGTTAAAAAGAAAAAATAAATAAAGTAAAAGATAAAATATGAAAAAAATTCATATTTAGACAATAGGGACTTTTTGTTCCAAAATATAGTCCCTATTAATTAAATAATATTTTATTTTCAAAAGAAAGTTCTCCAAACTTCCTAGTATATAAAAAATAACAATGCACAGAAATTTGCTTTGCAAATTTCATGCACGAACAAAGACGCGGACTTTAAAATGTTTTAATAAGTGCCAATGTTATTAATGTCCACTTTTGTTCTTGAACAAGAAGAAATATGAAACTTTTTCAATAAATATTGCACAAACCAAAAAAATAATGTAAAATAAAAAAAAACAAAAAGGCCATAAATAAACAATAAAAAAAGGCCTTAGGAAAGGAAGAAAATAAAAAATGGGAGATAACGAAAACAGAAAAGTATATGAAGCAAGACCAGTCAAAAATTATAGAGAAATGTTAGAATACTCATGCAAGAACTACGCACAAAACATAGCATATAAATACAAAAAAGACTACACAACCAAAAATGTAGAATACATAGAAAAAACATATGAGCAAGTAGGAAAAGACATAAGAGCATTTGGAACAGGGCTATTAAATTTAGACTTAATGGGAGAAAGAATAGTAGTAGTAGGAAAAAACAGATATGAATGGTGTATAAGCTATTTAGCAACTACATGTAGCAACATGGTAATAGTACCAATAGACAAAGCATTACCAGATGTAGAAATGCAAAGACTAATAGAAAGAAGTGAAGCAACAGCAATAATCTTCGACGAAAAATATTTAGAAGCAGTAAAAAAAGTACAAGAAAAAGAAAACAGCAGCTTAAAAATACTAATATGTATGGATGATATAAAAGAAAAAGGAATAAAAACATTCCAAGAAGTGCTAGAAGAAGGAAGAAAGCAAATATTAGCAGGAGACCAAAAATATGACAGTATAGAAATAGACGAAAACAAAATGTCAATAATGTTATTCACCTCAGGAACAACAAATGAGCCAAAAGCAGTAATGCTATCACAAGGAAATATATGTGCAAACATAAGCAATATAGCATGTTGGGTAAAATTATACCCAACAGATGTATTACTATCATTTTTACCAATACATCACACATTTGAATGTACAATAACATTTTTATACGGATTTTACAGTGGAAGCCAAGTAGCATTTTGTGACGGACTAAAACATATCCAACAAAATCTAAAAGAATACAAAGTAAGTGTATTTGTAGCAGTACCATTAGTATTAGAAACAATGTACAAAAAAATCCAAAAAGCAATAGAAGAACAAGGAAAAACAGGACTAATCAACAAAATGACAAAAATATCAAACACACTATTAAAAGCAAAAATAGACATAAGAAAAATAGTATTCAAACAAATATTAGACAATTTTGGAGGACATCTAAGAGTAGTGCTATATGGAGCAGCACCAATGAATAAAGCAACAATAATAGGATATAACAACTTAGGAATATCATTAATACAAGGATATGGACTAACAGAAACATCACCAGTAGTAACAGCAGAAACAGACAAAGAAAAAAGACCAGGCTCAATAGGACTAGCATTAGCAAACTTGAACTTAAAAATAGAAAACCCAGACAACGAAGGAGTAGGAGAAATAACAGTAAAAGGACCAAGTGTAATGCTAGGATATTATAAAAATCCAGAAGAAACAAAAAAAGTACTAAAAGACGGATGGTTCAGCACAGGAGACTATGGATATAAAGACAAAGACGGATTTGTATATATAACAGGAAGAAAAAAAGACATAATAGTACTAAAAAACGGAAAAAATGTATATCCACAAGAAATAGAATTTTTAATAAACAAAATACCATATGTAGCAGAATCATTGGTATACTCAAGAGACAAAGACACAACAGACACAATGCTATGTGCAAAAATAGTATATGACAAAGACGCAATAAAACAAATGATAGGAGAAAAAACAGAAGAAGAATACAAAGAAATAATATGGCGAGAAGTAAAAAATATTAATCAAGAATTACCAATATTCAAGAAAATTAAAAATATCACAATAACAACAGAGCCATTAAAAAAGACAACAACACAAAAAGTAAAAAGATATGAAGAATTAAAAGACTTGACTTAAGGTGCTTTCGGAGCCAGAGCAATGCTTTTGGGGACGGAGCAAAAAAACACTACTTTTTCAAATTATATAAAAAATAAATATTATATGTGTTCATATATAATATTTATTTTTCTGAAAAAGATTATGCATATTAATGTTTTTTGGCTCAGACTCCAAAAACATCAGCTCATAAAAAAGAATAAAAAAGAAAAAAATGGAAAAACTAAAAAAGAAAAAGTTCAGAAAAATTGCAAAAACAAGAAAAAAACACAAAATATAAATTAGCAGCAATTGCATAATGAACTAAAAAGCCTAAATAAGAAGGGAAGAGTTTTCCATGAAAAGAAAAAAAAGAAAAAACAACAAAAAGAAAATAACAATAACAGCCATAATAGTAGCGATATTATGGTTATTCGGCTTTTATATTTATGTAACATACAGCAAAATAGAAATAAAAAGCGGAGATTATGAAGCAACAAAAGTACAATCCACAGAAAGTGCACAAACTGTGGAAAAAGTAGAAGAAAAAAGCCAAACAATAGCAGATATAATAGAAGAAACAACAAAAAGTGTAGTAGGAATCTCAAAACTAAAAAGTACAGGAAGCTCAATATTATCAAACAGTAATGAATCAGAGCTAGGATTAGGAACAGGAATAATAGTGGCAGAAAATGGCTATATATTAAGCAATGCACATGTAACAGGAGAAAAATATAGCAAATGTTATATCACTTTAGAAAACGGACAAAATTATGAAGGAAAAGTAATGTGGAGTGACGAAAGTCTAGACCTATCAATAACAAAAATAGAAGCAAAAAACTTAAGTTATGCAACACTAGGAAACTCAAGTAAAATACGAGTAGGAGAAACAGTATATGCAATAGGAAATCCAATAGGATTTGAATTCAGAAGAACAGTAACATCAGGAATAATAAGTGCAAAAAACAGAAGCATAAAAATAGAAGAAGAAAACAATCAAACATATATGTCAGACTTAATACAAACAGATGCAACAATCAATCCAGGAAACAGTGGAGGGCCACTAATAACACCAAATGGAGAAATAATAGGAATAAACACAGTAAAAATATCAACAGCAGAAGGAATAGGATTTGCAATACCAATAAATGTGGTAAAAACCATAATAGAATCATATAAACAAACAGGAACATACGAGCAAGCAACAATAGGAATATATGCATATGACAAAGACGTAATACCATATTTAGACACAAACGTAAAATTTGAAAAAGGAATATATGTAGCACAAATAACACCAAAAGGAGCAGCAGACGGAAGTGAATTAGAAGAAAAAGACATAATAGTATCAATAGATGACAAAGAATTAAACACAATGAATGACTTAAGAGAATATATTTACACAAAAAAGCCAGGAGACCAAGTAACACTAAAAATAATTAGAAAAAAAATAACAAAAAATATAAATATAACATTAGGAAAAAAATAAAAGTTTAGGTGTTTTTGGGGACGGACTCAAAAAACACCTAAAAAAAACAAGTCTCTGCAACCAAAAGTCAATCTGCCGCCATAAACTCATAATATAAGTTCCAACAATCATCAAACTAACATCATAAACTCACTGAATTAATCACCCAATCATCAAACTAACACCATAAACTCACAACATCAATCCCCCAAAGCATCATTAAAATCAAATTTTCTAGAATAATCTTTAGAATCAGGAAAAGCCATATAAACAGGACTTTGATTTTTTCTCAAAAACTCAATAATATTATAAACATCAATCCAAATCTCATTAGGACTATCAACCTGAGACTCATCAAAAATAAGTTGCAAACCAAAATGAAGATGAGGAACATTAATATTATTAACATTCTCCTTCAAGCTATAACCAGTCATACCCAGGTAACCAATAACATCACCAGCTTTAACAGAATCACCCTCTTTCAAATCTTTAGCATAAGGGTGATTTTTTCGTAAGTGAGCATAATAATAATAACGTTTACCATCAAAACTCCTAATACCAATACGCCAGCCACCATATTGATTCCAACCAAGATGTTCAACAACGCCAGACTCTACAGAAACAATAGGAGTACCAATACTACCCATTAAATCATTACCAAGATGAGTTCTCTTAAAACCATAAGAACGAGAATTGCCAAAATCATCATAATGGCTAAAACTATAACCTTTAGCAATAGGCAAAAAAGCCTTCAAACCATAAGAATCAACAAAAACGTGAGAACCATCATCCAATTCCTTTTCAATAGAAAAATTACCAATAAAATTAGAAAGAATTGCAGAATAACTTTCAAAATAATAATCATAATACTTAAAATCGCGAGTCAAATCAGCCATAGAACAACCAGAATTCAATTTAGAAACAACAGCATCTAAATCAGATTTTTTATAATTCTTAAAATTACCACCATTTTTACAAGCAAGAAAAGCCAAAAGTTCAATCCAATTATATTTAACATCAGAATCATTAGAATGAGAATAAATATCAATTTTAGAGGTATCATTCAAAGCATCATAAGAAACATTAAAATCGACCCATTTAATAAAACTTTTAGAAGTATCAGAAGTGATATTCAAATTAGAATCAGTGCCATTATCAGAAGAAAGAGCAAAAGAATACATAAAGCAAGAAACAAAAATCAAAATTAAAAAAACAATAATAAAATTTTTAGAAAACTTAAAACACCTAATAAACATAGAATACACCACCTAACATCAAAAGCCATATAAAAATTTTTACATTAAGCCAAGCCACTAAAAGCCAAGCCACTAATGACATTTAGCTCCGACCACAAAAACATTAATGTTTGTTGCTCGGAGCCCAAAACATCGATGTTTTTTGAGTCCGTCCCCAAAAACACCATTAATAAAATATATTTAAAAAAACAAAAAAATATGATAAAATAGAAACACCAGAAAGGGAAGTGAGAAAACATGAGAATATTGATAATAGAAGACGAACAAAAAATAGCAGAAGTAATAGCAAGCAGACTAAAAAAAGAAAACTATGTAGTAGACACATATCAAGACGGAGAAGGAGGATTAGACAATGCATTAACAAACATATATGACTTAATAATACTAGATGTAATGTTACCAAAAATAAACGGATTCGAAATCCTAAAAGAAATAAGAAAAGAAAAAATCGAAGCAAAAATAATAATGCTAACAGCAAAATCAATGTTAGAAGATAAACTAACAGGATTCAATTCAGGAGCAAATGATTACATAACAAAGCCATTTCATATAGAAGAACTAGTAGCAAGAGTAAATGCACAATTAAGAATGAATAAAAATCAAATAAAAAAAGACTACATAGAAGCGGGAGATCTGAAATTAAACACAAAAACAACAACACTATATTGTACAAAAACAAATGAAACAATAGAAATAATATGCAAAGAATTTTTGTTATTAGAATATCTAATGAAAAACCAAAACCAAGTAATATCAAAAGAACAAATATACGAAAAAGTATGGGGACTAGATAATGAAAGTGAATCAAACAATTTAGAAGCATATATATCATTTATAAGAAAAAAACTAAAAAGCATAGGTTCAGAAACACAAATAAAAGCAATAAGAGGATTAGGATATAAATTAGAAACCCAAAAATAAACTCAGCACAATAAAAGAAAATAAAAATGCACAAAGCTCAATTACAAAGTAAACTTAACAAAGCATACATAAAAAAGAAAGGAACTTAACAAAAAATGGAAAAACTAAAAAGAAAAACATTTATAGTAATATTTCGGCATATTAACAATATTTTTAATAAGTATATTATGTATTTTCAATTATGAAGACTACAAACACGAAGAAACAGAAATAAGAAACAACTTAAACAAAATGCTTAGAAGAAACGAAAATGTAGATTTTAATAATACAGAATTTAATAATGCGGATTTTAATGCAGAAAAAGCAAAAAACGGAAAGCAAAACCAAGGAGCACCAATTGCAGAAAATCAAATAGAAGGTCAAGTAGAAAACCAAGTAGATAATCAAACAGAAAGCAAAACAAAAACAGAACCAATTTTTATGGACACAATAGTATACACAGCAATATACAATGACGAAAAAGAAGTAATAGAAATATTAAATCACACACAAAGTAAAATATCAGACGAACAAATAAAAGAAATAGCACAAGAAATATTAAACAAAAACGACGCGAAAACCACATATATAGGAAATCTATATTTTGAAGACTATTCATATTCATTCAAAGGATTAAATTCATTAACAATAATAGACAACCAAATGTCAAAAAACAGATTACAATCACTACTAAAAATGTCAATAATAATATTTATAATATTAGAAACAATAATAGTAATAATATCGACAAAAATAACAAGCTGGATAATAAAGCCAGTAATAGAAACATTTAACAAACAAAAACAATTCATAACAGACGCATCACACGAACTAAAAACACCAGTAGCAGTAATAATGGCAAATGCAGAAGCATTAGAAAATGAGCCAAAAGAAACAAAATGGTTAGAAAACATAAAAAGTGAATCAGAAAGAATGAATGAACTAATATCAAATTTATTAGACTTAGCCAAACTAGAAAATGGGGCCAAAAAAGAAGAATATAAAACAGAAGACATATCAAAAACAATAGAAAAAGAAGTATTAACATTTGAAAGTCTAATGTATGAAAACCAAATAAAATTAACATATAATATCCAAGAAAACATAAAACTAAATTGCAACAATGTACAAATAAAACAACTAATAGCAATACTATTAGATAATGCAATAAAACACAGTGAAAAAGAAGGAGAAATAAAAGTAACATTACAAAAAGAAAAAAATGAAATTAACTTAAAAGTAACAAACAAAGGAAAAGAAATACCAAAAGAAATGCAAGAAAAAATATTTGAAAGATTTTACAGAGCAGACGAATCAAGAAATAGAAATTCAAACAGATACGGCCTAGGACTAGCGATAGCCAAAAATATAGTAACAAACCATAATGGAAAAATAGAAGTACAATCATTAAACGGATACACGACATTCACGGTAAAATTCAAAAAAAATTAAAAAAATTTTTTCATTTAATATTCTTTTAATGTTTTAAGATAAAATAAAAATCAAGAACAAAAAGAAAGCAAAAAAGCCATAAAAAATAAATTGAACGCATAAACAAAACAATAAATTGTTCTTAAACAAAAATCATAAAAAATTAAAAGGAGGAAAAAATATGAAAAGAAGTTTAAAAAATATCATAATGATAGCAATAATAATATCATTAGGAATATGCAGTTATTTTACAATGAAAGAACCAAGCACAAGCCAAACAACAAATAAAGGAGAAACACAACAATCACAAGGAACACCACCAGAGATGCCATCAGGAGATTCAAATTCAAGCAACATGGGAACACCACCAGAAAAACCATCAGGAGACTCAAATTCAAATAACAAAGGAACAGCATCAGAAATGCCATCAGGAAATTCAAGCTCAAACAACATGGGAACTCCACCAAGCAATGCACAAGGACAAAACGGAATGCAAAATCAAGAAAACGAAACAAAAATAGAAACAGGTAAATGCATACTACTAGGAGTAGAAGGCTTAATAATAGCAATACTAATAACATATATGGCATTATCAAGATTTAACAAATTAACATTAAGAGAAACATTAAAAAGCACAGAAACAAAAATAATATTTGTAGCAATCACAATACTATTAACAACATTACTAACAATAGGACAAATATATATAGCAAAAAATATAATAAATAAAACAAACAGCACACAAAGCACACAGATGATGCCACAAGGAATGAACAATTCAAGTCAAACAGCAGAAGCAACAGGAGAAAAAACAGTGACCGGAGAAACAGAAACATTAAGCGAAAAATACACAACATCAGAAAGTGACAAAAGTGCAATATTAGTAGAAGACGGAGGAAATGCAACAATAGAAGGAGCAACAATATCAAAAACAGGAGGAGACAGCACAAACACAGAAAACTCAGAATTCTATGGAATAAATTCAGGAATACTAGTAACAAAAAACTCAACAACAACAATAAAAAATGCAACAATAGAAACAAATGCAAAAGGAAGTAACGCAGTATTTTCAACAGGAACAGACTCAAAAATATATATAAGTGATTCAACAATAAAAACAACAGGAAGTAGTTCATCAAGAGGACTAGACGCAACATATGGAGGATATATAGAAGCAGAAAACGTAGAAATAACAACACAAGGAGGAAGTTGTGCAACATTAGCAACAGACAGAGGAGAAGGAACAGTAATAGCAAAAGATTCTAAATTAGAAACAAACGGAAGCGGATCACCAGTAATATACTCAACAGGAGACATAAGCATAGAAAACACAGAAGGAACAGCAAATGGAGCACAAATGGTAGTAATAGAAGGAAAAAATACAGCAACAGTAACAAACTCAACATTAACAGCAAGTGGAACAGGAAATAGAGGAGAAACAGATCAAGCAGGAATAATGATATATCAATCAATGTCAGGAGACGCAGGAGAAGGAACAGGAACATTCACAGCAACAAACTCAAACTTAAGTATTCAAACAAATTCAAAATATTACAAAACAGCACCAATGTTCTTTATAACAAACACAGACGCAATAATAAACTTAAAAAATTGTAAACTATCTTACGGAAGTAACACTTTAATAAGTAGTAAAGGAACAACAGAATGGGGAACAACAGGCTCAAACGGAGGAAATCTAACATTAAATGCAGAAGATCAAACACTAGAGGGAAACATAGAAATAGACAATATATCAACACTAAAAATGAATCTAACAAACAGTGAATACACAGGAACAATAAATGCAGAAAACACAGCAAAACAAATAGATTTAAAAATAGACAGTAACACAAAAATAAAACTAACAGGAGACTCATATGTAACATCATTAGAAGATGATGACACAACTTACAGTAACATAGACTTTAATGGATATACACTATATGTAAATGGAACAGCAATAAATTAAAAAATGCATTGATATTGTTCTATTATAGGAAGTTCTAAAAACTTTCCTATAAACAAAAAATGGAAAAAAATTCCAACAAAATATGTCAATAGTTTTTGAAAATGTCTCAAAAATTTTTAAACATTAGCACTAAAATTTTAAGAATTAGTGCTAGTGTT
>CAKPOI010000019.1 GCA_934169775.1 uncultured Clostridia bacterium | reverse complement strand
CAACGCAATTTATTATAACTGCTATACAAAGTGTTTTTGGAACAGGTGCGAATATAAGTGCGATTAAGGATAAAAATAAGAATAGCATTTTTTCAGGAGTAGTATTAGGAGCAGGTACAGGATTAATAATATTAGGAAGTATTTTTGTTATTATTATGATGTCTAGAACAATAGAAAAAACGAAATTTGGAATAAATATTATTAACTGTATAAAATATGATTCGGTGGATTTATTTGCAGAAATCAGCATGTTTATAATTTATTTATTTGGCTTTAAAAATTCATTTGATTTTGGAGAAAAATACATTTTGGCAATATCATTTGGAACATTAATAACAGACACGCAGTGGGATATTTCAGATGCAATAAAAACAGTGACACAAATTGATATTGCAAAAAAAGAAATTTAGTATAAAGAGCATATGAAAAATAGCAGAAAATTAGTATGGCTATTGATTATATCAAGTATTATAATGTGGATTATACTATATCCATTTTATAAAGTTGATATAATAGCAACATTAATTATAGTAGGTATAGAATTGATATGCATGTATTTATATCCAGTTTATATAACTAAATTAACATTTGTACAGATGGAATATTCTGCAATGAAAGCAACAATAAGTAAGCAAATTGCAAATACTTTAAGAATATTTTGCTCATTTATTGCATCTCCATTTTGTACATCAATTGGACTAGCGGTATCTGCAATATACCAATTAGTATCAATGCAGTATATAATTAGTAAAAATAAACTTAATATGGAGATGAAAATATAGAATGGATACTATAAAAACAACGAAATATAATTTACATACATACATTTTTATCCACTTTCATTTTGTATTATATTTGTGATACATTATTTTACATAGAAAGAGGACTGACATCAAGTAAATATATTAGTTTTGTAGGAATAGCATTTGGTATTAGATTATTACTAGAAATTCCATTTGGAATTATTGCAGACAAATATAATAAAAGATGTTGTTACTAATTAGTAATATATTATTTATTACATCAACAATTGTTTGTTTAACGTAGTGCTATAATAGATAATGATTTGTTGTAAAATATTGGATTTTATGATATATTGTAGAAAAAGTAAAAATATATAGTTAATGCTATATAGGAAATATGATATATGAGTACGAAAATTTAAAAACGAATGAAAAAATTAGAGTAGATATATCTAAAAGATATTCATTTATATATGGCCCAAATGGAACAGGAAAAACTACATTTGCTAGAAGTATAGAAAATAATAAAAATATAGTGGATGAGGGGATAAAGAAAATACATTTAGTGTTTAGCCAAGATTTTGTCAATAACAACATTTATATTTTTACATCTGATAATGGTTATAAATCCGATACTAAGAATAGAAGCAGATTAAAACAATATTTTTAGGAGACACTAGTAAAGAAGATAATGAAACTTTGAACTTTTTGAGAGGAAAAAAGAGAGAATATAAAATGAATAAAAAACTAAGATAAAGCTAATAATCGCTAAAGAAGAATTGGAAGATTTTGAAATAGAAATTATAGATAGAAAGAATTCTAAAGGACGAGAAAAAATATGATAGTGAAAATTATAAAAGTAAAAGAGGGATTTTATGGGATTTTATTTTAGAAAATCTGTGAATTTAGGTGGATTAAGGTTTAATTTTTCTAAATTAGGAGTTGGAGTATCAACTGGCATAAAAGGATTTAGAATAGGGAAAGGACCAAGAGGAAACTATGTTCAAATTGGAAGAAATGGTGTATACTATAAAAAGACGTGGGGAAACTCAACAAGAAACATAAATGAATATGATAAAGTTCAAAATGTAAAAAAATATAATCAAGACAACTACAAATATAAAAGTGAAAAGGAAGACTTAGATGAATATAGTACAGAAGAAATTTGCGATTCTTCTTCTGCAGAATTGATTGAAGAAATAAAGAATAATAAAAGTAAAGTGACATTAAAATGGTTTTCATTATTGTTCTTATTTAATATATATCTATTTATATTGTCTTTTATTATATTTGCATATTTAGATTATAAAAGAAAAACTACTATTATATTTTATGATATCGATGAAGAAATGGAATCAAGATTGCAACAATTTTATAATTCTTTTGATGAAATAACAAATTGTAAAAGAAAATGGTATATTTTATCAGAAAATTATAATGTTAACCCAAAATATAATTCAGGAGTTTCAAGCTTAGTTAATAGAAAAGCTATTGCAATTACCAATAAAGTTCCTAGATATATAAAAACAAATGTGAAGATTCCATGTATTCCAGTAGGTAAGCAAAAATTATATTTTTTCCCTGATAAAATCTTAATAATAGAAGGTAAAAAAGTAGGTGCTTTATCATATGAAAATTTAGGAATCAATGTTACAGATGGTAATTTTGTTGAAAAAGAAGTGCAACCAGGTGATGGAACAGTGGTAGATTATACATACAAATATGTTAATAAGAGTGGAGGACCAGATAGAAGATTTGCCAATAATCCAAAGTATCCAATAATGAGTTATTCTTACATAAAGTTTTATGGAGATAAAGGCTTTAATGAATGTATAATGTTATCAAGAAAAGGAGTTGGCAATATATTAAAAGAGCAGATAAAAGTATTGCAATCACAAAAAGTATTAAAGGAAGAAAGTATTCTGGAAAATGATAAGTTCAATGATATTAATAATGTAATAAATAAAATTAAAAAATATGAAAATGAAGAAGCAGAAAATAAGATAGAAAATAATAACAAAATCGTTATGGAAGCTTGTGGAGATAATGAAATGGATCCTTTTTTAGTGGAAGCTATAGAGGTTGTTATAGAGACAGGTCAGGTTTCTGCTTCATTTATACAAAGAAGTTTTAAAGTGGGATATGCAAGAGCTGCAAGAATAATAGACCAAATGGAAAAAATGGGTATCGTTTCAGAATATCAAGGAAGTAAGCCTAGAGAAGTATTAATAACAAAAGAAAGATGGAAAGAATTGAAAAATGAATTAAATTAGGTAGTATAAAATGGAGATGATAATATGATAAAAGATATAGAAGGAACAAATATAGAAGTAAAGGTTGAGGATAAGAAATTTGAACTACCAAAAGAAATTAGAATAAAAATAGAAGAATTCTGGAATCAATGTATATTAGAAAATCCAAATTTATGGAATGGAGAATTAATGTGTGTGGGGGACTGTAAAAGAGATGGTAACCAAATATTAATTACATGTCAGAAATCTAATTATTCACATTATTTATATGATGAAAGAATTGGTTTACCTAAAGAATATGCTTGCAGTAGCTTAGTTGCAGGCTGTTTACTAGAAACTAGTGATAATTATTATATAGTAGGGGAGTTGGCAGAAAATACTTCTTTCCCATATTGTATGCAAATATCAGGAGGAAGTGCAGATAAGAATGACATAAAAGATGGAGGAGTAGACATATTTAATACAATAATAAGAGAATGTTATGAGGAAGTAAATATTAATTTACAAGATAAGCAACAAGTAGAACATTTTGAAATAAAATATATATCTTTACCAGATCAGGAAGTTCATACATATATCATATTTGCAAAAGGTAATTTAACTATGACTAGAGTCCAAATGCAAGAATATTATGAACAATATTTAAAATATTTAAAAGAGAACAACTTGGAAATTGAATTTGGAAAAATTCATTTTATAAAAAAAGGTAGAACAACAGAAGAATTGAAAAATTTAAAAAATCCTAAAAGAAATTATTTGAAAAGCTTGTTAGAAATAGATAGTAGATAGAAAGAGGATGAACTAATATTTGACAGATAGATATTTGCAAATTAATAAAAAGATAAATAAAAAAGAGGGGGAAAATAAGAATGCCTAAATTTGTATTAATAATAGGACCGCAAGCTGTTGGTAAAATGACAGTAGGTCGAGAGTTAGGTAAAGCAACAGGATATAAGTTATTTTATAATCACATGACAATAGAAATGGTAAGGCTAATATTTGATTATGATAAAAAAGTATATCAAAAAATGAATCAACTTATAAGATATGAAGTGCTTGAGGAATTTTCCAAAAGCAACGAAAAGGGAATAATATTTACAGGATGTTTTGATTTTGGAAAAGATTTTGAAGAAGAAAAAGAAGAAGTAGATAAATGGATGAGTTTATTTAAAGAGTCTTATGTAATAGAATTAGAAGCATCATTAGAAGAAAGACTAAAAAGAAATAAAACAGAAAATAGATTAGAGTATAAAGCATCTAAAAGAAATATAGAATGGAGTGAAAATGATTTAATAAAATCAATGACAAAACATAGACTTAATTCTGATCTAGGTGAAGGAGAAAAAATATTTAAAAATTATATAAAAATTAATAATGAAAATTTATCAGCTAAGGAAGTGGCAGAAATAATAAAACGAAGATTTAATTTGTAAATGTTAATTTGTGATATGAATATAATGAAAAATGTGAAAGAAATTCTTTTAGAAATAAGTTGAAAATAAAAGATGAAAGATATGGATTTTTAAACCTAGTATAAGTGAAAAATATGGGAGAATTTTAATAGATGAATTTATTTAAAACAATAATATCAAGTTTAAAACATAAAAAACTATTAATACTAATATTTTTTATATTAAGTATAGTATTAAATTATTTAGTAACATATATACCAATTATAATACAATATTTTATTGATGTACTACTGAATCAAAATGTAAATAATATTGCAATTGAATTTTTTATTAGTTTATTTAATGATAATTTGTCATTTGTGCCAATAATATGTATCTTATTATTTATAATAGAAGGTATAATTGTATTATCAACATATATTAGAACTGTGACTAAAAATAAGATAATACAAGAATTTCAGTTTGAATTAAAATTAAAATTATTTGATCATATACAAAATTTAACATATCAAGATTTCTATATGAATTCACTTGCGGATTTGGTTCAAAACTCTACAGATGATGTTAATAATATAGTGAATTTTATAGAAAAGCAGTTTACATATATATTAGATTTAATTTTAATAATTATATTTGCAATAGGGCAATTAGCAAGTTTGGACTTAAGGCTATCAAGTGTAATGATTGTAGCGATTTTAATAATAATTATGTTATCGATTTTGTATTTTAAAAAATCAAAACCAATAATTGAGAACAGGATAAAGGCTCAAAGAGAATTATATGCAAAACTAAATGATAATTATTCTAATATAAAATTTATAAAAGTAAATAATCTGCAAGAAAAAGAAAAAGTTAAATTTAGCCAAGTAAATGATAACAACTTTGAAGCAAATAAGAAGAAAGTTATATTGGATAGTTGGTATAATATATTAACTGTTAATATAGTAAAGGTACAGGTTCCGTTTATATTTATAATTAGTAGTATTTTATATGCACAAGAATTTATTACAATAGGTAGTGTATATGTAACTATAAATTATGCCAATAAAGTTACAAGAGCATTTAAAGATTTAGCTGAGATTTTAGAATTTTTTAATCTATGTATTGCATCATATAAGAGACTTAATAGTCTATTAAATTTAAAAGTAGAAGAAAATAAAGATAATAACATGCAAATAAATAATACTACTATAACATTTAAAAATGCTAATATAAAAGTAAATGGTATGACTATATTGAATAATTTGAATTTTACAATTAAACCGAATGAAAGAGTGATGATTATTGGAAGTACAGGAAGTGGAAAAACTGTATTACTTAAGACTTTAATAGGATTTTATGATTATGATGGCAGTATAAAAATTGGAGAATATGAAGTTAAAGATTTAAATAAAAAAGTAATAAGAGAAAATATTTGCTTACTTTTGCAAGATTCATATTTATTTTCTAGAACGATAGCAGAAAATATTAGAATATTAGTTCCACAGATTTCTTATCCAGAGATAGTAGAACTTTCAAGTTTCTTTTCATTCCATAATGATGTACAAAAATTTAATGATGGATATGATAGTAAAATAGGAAAAAATGGAATGAGGTTATCAAAAGGACAAAAACAAAGATTAGTGTTAATAAGGGCATACACGAAACCAAGATCAATAATGGTTTTTGATGATTCTTTTAGTGCAATAGATAGAATAAACAAAAGGAATATACTTGAAAAATTGATAACATTAGAAGATAATTCGACTAAAATATTTATAACTCATGACCTTGAGCTAGCACCCAAATTTGAAAAAATTATTTATTTAAATAATGGACAAGCAATATCAGGAACTCATGATGAATTGTTAAATAATAAGAATTATAGGAAAGTATATGAAATTAATTTGGATAAAATAGGAGAGGAATATGTTTAATAAGAAAATTTTGAAAGAAATGTTTAATACGACAACTAATAAAAAAAGAACTATAATTCTTGGAATCTTTATATTCTTTCAAGCTTTATATTATCAAATATTCTATCAATATGCATTATCAAAATCAATTGATAAATATATACCAGAAAAAAACATAAAAATGACAATAATAGTATCTTCTATATTAATTGGAATTATAGTTATTAGAATTTTTTGCGATATATATTCAGAGAGAGAAAGAAAAACAATATATTTTGACAATGATAGACAGATAAGAAATAAAATATTTGATAGTATACAAAATGCTAATATAAGTAGACTCGATAAAATTCAAGATGGCAAACTTTTTAGTTTAACAACAAATCAAAGTTTTGAATCATCACAATTATTTGTATGGAATTTTATTGGCATATTTGCAGTTAGGCTAAGAAGTACTTTATCTACATCAATAATAATGTTATTTATAGATTGGAAAATTGCAACTGCTGTTATTGCTATATTTATACTATCTTATCTTATATTAGTACCATTCTATAATAAAAATATGAAAACATATAAAAGATTACAACAGACAATAATTGATTTACAAGGAAAAGTTAATGAATATATAGATAGTTTTTCTACTACAAAAACTTTGAGATTAGAAGAAATTAATATTAATGATATAAAACTGATGTTAAATCAAGCTAAGAATGAATTAATTAATTCCAGTAAAATATTAGGAATACATACAGCTTTATTTTCACTACTAACATTTTTTGCAATAATTTTCACATTGTTTATTGGTGGAAATGAAATTATAATAGGGATTGGAGTAAGTTCTGCAATAATGTTAATAGTGGACTATATAAGTGACATTAATAATAATATGACAGGTTTGTTAGATCATGTTCATAATATAATAAATAGATATAATGCTTTTTTAAATGTTTTAAAAATAATAAACATAGATAAAGAAGTAGATAAAGGAATATTAGAATTAAATAGAATAGATTCAATAGAATTTAAAGATGTAGCATTAAGCTATGATGGTATAAATGTAATATTGGAAAATATTAATCTTAAACTAGATAAACCTAAAACAATTGCAATTGTGGGAAAAAGTGGTGCTGGAAAGACTTCATTTGTTAATTTAATTCCAAGATTTTATAATATAACCAATGGACAAATTTTAATAAATGGAATAGATTATACAAAATATAAATTAAATGAACTTAGGAAAAATATATCATATGTTTTTCAAGAACCAGTTATATTGAATATGTCCATAAAAGATAATTTAATGTACCGGAAATGAAAATATTGTATTAGAAGATGTTGTAGTTCTTTGCAAAAAGATTGGTATTCATAAGAAAATAGAAGAATTTGAAAATGGATATGATACAATAATAAATGCAGAAACAGATTTATTATCTTATGGTGAAAAGCAATTATTAAGTTTTGCAAGAGCTATTTTAAAAAATGGAGACATTGTAATATTAGATGAAGTTACGTCAAATTTAGATTTAGAGTTTGAACAATATATAATGAATGCAACAAAGGAAATATTAAATAATAAAATTTCTTTTGTGATTGCACATAGATTAAATACAATAAAAAATTCAGACTTAATTGTATTTATAGAAGACAAAAATATTGTGGAGATGGGAACACATGATCAACTTATAGCAAACCAGAAATATTATTATAATTTATATATGACCAAAGAAAAAAATAAAAGAATAATTGAAGAATGAAAAGAAAGTAGATGAAAGAGAATGATAAAGCTAAAATATGATTAAATGGATAAAGTAAATATATTTGAAATTATTTGTTTATGAATTTTGAAGAATATTTTCACAGTTATTTGAAAAAATATATAATAATATTGACAAAAAGTAATACACTGTAGTACAATAATTATAGAAAGGAGTTGATATATATGACTATTTCAGTAAGATTAAGTGATAAAGATACAGAATTAATTAAAGCTTATGCAGATATGAATAATATTTCTATATCAGATTTAGTGAGAAATGCAGTAATAGAAAAAATTGAAGATGAATATGATTTGGAGTGCTATAAAAAAGCGATAGAAGAATATAAGAAAAATCCTAAAACTTATACAATAAGTGAAGTAAAAGAGGAGTTGGAACTATAAATGAAATATAAAATTTTATTTACTGATAGAGCAAAAAAACAACTAAAAAAGATGGATAAACGTATATCATCTTTAATAATTGGATGGTTGGATAAAAATATTGAAGGTTGTGAGAATCCTAGAGTACATGGAAAGGGATTAGTAGAAAATAGATCAGGGCAGTGGAGATACAGAATTGGAGATTATAGAGTAATATGTGAAATACAAGATGAAGAAGTAATAGTTTTAGTCTTAGAGATTGGACATAGAAAAGAAATATATAAATAAAATGAACTTAGAGAAATCTAAGTTTTTTTAGATTAAATTTTTTAGTTTTCCAAAAATTAACATTATAAACATTGTATTAGTACAAAAAAGATGTTATACTAGTGTTAGTTAGCCAAGAGCTACTGTTGGTAGATAATAAGAAAACAGGAGGAAAAAGCATGATTAAATTAAAATGTGCCAAATGGTATTTTAACAATCAAGGAGCCAAAAAATTAGCATGTTTTGTAGCAGGATTAGCTGTTGCAAGAGGAAATGTGTTGATTGGAATTGTTTCACTGTTGATATTTATGTCTTGGTATTATAAAGTATATAAATTTTATGACTTAAAAAGAAGAAAATAAATTTTTATCAAGACATAGGTAATGAGAAAAATCAAGAATTTCTATAAGTTAATTATGGAAATTCTTGATTTTTACGTATTTTTATCGTTTGCTCTTTTTTGAGAGTGAGAGATAAAAGGTATAAAATATGCACAGTCATTACTAGTAGATAGAGTTGACATAGCAATAACATGATAAAAACATTTACCATCTTTTTGGTAAATACAATTAGTGGAGCAATTAATATTTGTCAAAAAATCACTTCCTAAATATAAATTACAATAATAGTATGTGTAAAAAAGAATAGAATATACAAAATAAAAATATTTATTTGTAATTTATATAAAAAATGTGATGTATATTATATGTAACTTCAGTTAATTTTAATGATTAGCTTTATAAAATTCACACAAATTTTTTATAGTACAAGAATCACATTTTGGTTTTCTTGCAACACATGTATTTCTGCCATGCCATACAAATAAGTGATTAACAGATCTAAGATAATTTTTTGGAAAAAGCTTTAATAAATCTTGCTCTATTTTTTCAGGTTCTTTTTCTTTAGATAATCCAGTTAAATTTGAAATTCTTTTTGCATGTGTATCAACAGCAATACCATTTGCAATACCATAAACTTCTAATAAAATTACATTTGCTGATTTTCTTCCTACTCCAGCAAGTGTAAGTAAATCATTCATATTATTAGGAACTATACCATTGTAATTTTCTATAACTTGTTTAGCACAAAGTTTTATATTTTTTGCTTTGTTTTTATAAAATCCACAAGGGTGAATAATTTTTTCTAGTTCATTAATATCTATATTTGCATAATCTTCAATTGATTTGCATCTAGCAAATAATTCAGGAGTTGTTTTGTTTACACGTTCATCTGTGCATTGAGCTGAAAGCATAACAGCTACTACCATTTCAAATGGTGTTGTAAAATCTAAACTACAAGTTGCTTCAGGATAAGTTGTGTGTAAAATATCAATAATTTTTTTTGCATTTTGCTTATTCATAAATGTCAATCCTTTCATTAAAAAATCTGTTGCTTTACTATAAAAATAGTATAATATTTTTTGATAATAGTCAATAGTTTTACATAAATAGGAACAAATAAAAAGTTTTAGAATAAAATATATAAAAAGAAAATTTGCTATATAGATGTTACAAGGAATTTATTAAAGCGTAAATAACTAGTTATGAAGGGAGGAATAGCATGTTTTGTTTATTAAAAAAGACTATAGGAGTGTGTTTAATTGGAGTAGGACTAGGAATTTTACTGGTGTTATTACTTCCAATAACGGGTTGGTTATTTATAATAGGAGTTGCATTGGCATGTATGGGCATTATGTGGTTAGCATGTTAAATAGATAGGAGGGGGTACATATGACTATTGTAGTTAAAAAAGTTCCAAAATTCTTAAGAGGATTTGTGAAATTTATTTTTAGAATTAAAGACTAAAATTAAAAAATAGAAAAATTGGTGGCATGTTGTTTTGTAACATGAAACTAAATTATGCAGAAAATTTACTAGAAAATCAAAAAAAGAGCTCCTAAGCTCTTTTTACTTTACCGTTTTTTAAACATTTAGCACATACATGAATTTTTTTAACTTCACCATTTATTTCAGCTTTTACAGTTCTTAAGTTTGGTTTCCATGTACGAGGACTTCTCTTACTAATATGTGAACGTGTAATACTTAATTTATTTCCATTACTTTGTGTTTTTTCACAAATTGCACATTTTGCCATGTCTAGCACCTCCTAATCAAAAAAATAAATTGACTGTAATCAAGTTTAACACAAAAAATAAAAAAAAACAAGTATTTTTTCAAAAATATTCAAAAATTCCTTGCAAAAAATCAATTTTATGATATAATGTATGCACTATGCAATGAATACGAATGTATTATTAAAAAGTGAAAGGATGAATAAAATGAATTGTAAAGTTGAAAAAACAAAAAATGCAAATGAAGTAAAATTAGAATTAACAGTAGAAGCCAATAGATTTGATGAGGCAATGAAAAAAGTATATTTCAAAAGTGCAAAATATTTCAATATACCAGGATTTAGAAAAGGAAAAGCACCAATGAATATAGTAGAAAAATATTATGGAAAAGAAATCTTTTATGAAGATACATTCAATGATTTAGCACCAGAAGTATTAGAAGAAGCTTTAACAGAAAATAAAATAGAAGCTGTAAGTAAACCAGATATAGATGTAAAACAAATAGGAAAAGGACAAGACTTAATATTTACAGCAATATTCCAAACAAAGCCAGAAGTAGAATTAGGAAAATATAAAGGTATAGAAATCAAAAAAATTGAGTATACTGTAAAAGATGAAGATATAAATCATGAATTAGGACATATGCAAGAACATAATTCAAGACTAATTTCAGTTGAAGATAGACCAGTAGAAAAAGGAGATATAGCAACAATAGATTTTGAAGGATTTGTAGATGGAGTTGCTTTTGAAGGTGGAAAAGCAGAAAACTATGACCTAGAAATAGGAAGTAATTCATTTATACCAGGATTTGAAGATCAAGTTATAGGAATAAAAATTGATGAAGAAAAAGATATCAATGTAAAATTCCCAGAAGAATATTTCTCAAAAGATCTTGCTGGAAAAGATGCGACATTTAAAGTAAAAGTACATGAAATTAAGAAAAAAGAATTACCAAAATTAGATGATGAATTTGCAAAAGAAGCAAGTGAATTTGATACATTAAAAGAATTAAAAGCAAGTATTAAAGAAAGACTAGAAAAAGAAAATGCAGAAAAACAAAAATATGAAACTGAAGAAGCTGTAATAAAAGCTGTAACAGAAAATATTAAAGTAGAAGTTCCATCAGGTATGATAGAAACAGAAGTAGAAAACATGATAAAAGATATAGAAACACGTTTATCATATCAAGGAATTAAATTAGAACAATATCTTCAAATGTTTGGAAAAACATTAGAAGAAATGCAAAAAGAATATGAACCTCAAGCAGAAGAAGCAGTAAAAACAAGATTAATGTTAGAAGCAGTAATAAAAGCAGAAAAAATCGAGGCAAATATTGAAGAAATAGACGAAAAAATTAAAGAAATGGCAAAAAATTACGGAAAAGAAAATGACGAAGCATTTTTACAAAACGAAAATGTAAGAAATTACATTGAAGAAGGAATTAAATCAGAAAAAGCTGTAGATTTCTTAGTTAAAAATGCAAAAATGAAATAGGATAAAGAAAAAAGGAGGTGCAATATTTAAAATTTATAGTTTTTTAGCAACTATAAATTTAATATAGCACCTTTAAATTATATTATAGAAAAGTTCTTTGAATTTTTAGGATTTAATTACAATTTTAAAAAAGTACAAAATACATGAAATTTCTATATATAAAAGGAAAGGAAGGAAAAAATATGTTAGAAAAAAATAGTTTAGTACCATATGTTATAGAACAAACAAGTAAAGGAGAAAGGTCATATGATATTTTTTCAAGATTATTAAAAGATAGAATAATATTTTTAGGAGAAGATGTAAATCCAACAACATCAAGTTTGGTAATAGCTCAATTATTGTTCCTAGAGTCAGAAGATCCAGATAAAGATATCAATTTATATATAAATTCACCAGGAGGATCAATTACAGATGGAATGGGAATTATAGATACAATGAATTATATAAAATGTCCAGTATCAACAATATGTATAGGAATGGCTGCAAGTATGGGAGCTGCACTTTTATGTGCTGGTGAAAAAGGAAAAAGATTTGCAACACCAAATGCAGAAATCTTAATACATCAACCATTAATTGGTGGTGGCGGAATATCTGGCCAAGCAACAGAAGTTAAAATTCATGCAGATCATTTGGTAAAAACAAGAGAAAAATTAAATAGATTTTTAAGTGATAGAACAGGTCAACCAATTGATATAATTGAAAAAGATACAGAAAGAGATCATTATATGACAGCTGAAGAAGCTTTAAAATATGGTTTAATAGATGGTATTATGGATCATAGAGCATAGGCTGAAGATTAATTATAATTTTGCTGTGTTTAGTGGCAAAATTATAAAAAATTAAAATTATTAATATATTATACAAGGAGAAATATGTGTAATGGGAAAAAATGATACACCAAGAAATTTAAGATGCTCATTTTGTGGCAAAACACAAGAAAATGTAAAAAAATTAGTTGCAGGGCCAGGAGTATATATATGTAATGAATGTGTTGATTTATGCACAAGCATTATAGAGGCAGAAGGGCTTAATGAAGAAGAATTAGGTTATACATTGGCAGAAGAAATACCAAGTCCAAAAGAAATAAAAAAGACATTAGATGATTATGTAATAGGACAAGAAGAAGCAAAAAGAACTTTAT
This sequence comes from uncultured Clostridia bacterium, assembly GCA_934169775.1. Classification (GTDB taxonomy): domain Bacteria; phylum Bacillota; class Clostridia; order TANB77; family CAG-508; genus CAG-269. The sequence goes on along the minus strand of CAKPOI010000019.1, from coordinate 14,691 downwards.
CAGTAGCGGTGTATAATCATTATAAAAGAATTATTCATGAAGAAGAAACAGAAAAAAGTGATGATGATGTAGAAATTCAAAAAAGCAATATTTTGTTATTAGGACCAACTGGATGTGGAAAAACATTATTAGCGAGAACATTAGCGAAAATTTTAAATGTGCCATTTGCAATAGCAGATGCAACAACATTAACAGAAGCTGGATATGTAGGAGAAGATGTTGAAAATATTTTATTAAAATTAATACAAGCAGCAGATGGTGATATTCAAAGGGCAGAAAAAGGAATTGTGTATATTGATGAAATTGATAAAATAACAAGAAAATCAGAAAATCCATCAATAACAAGAGATGTTAGTGGTGAAGGTGTACAACAAGCATTATTAAAAATAGTAGAAGGAACAGTAGCATCAGTACCACCACAAGGTGGAAGAAAACATCCAAACCAAGAGCTTATTCAAATAAATACAGAAAATATATTATTTATATGTGGTGGAGCATTTGAAGGTTTAGAAAATATAATAAAAGACAGAACAGGTGAAAAATCAATAGGATTTGGAACAAAAATAGAGAGTAAAAAAGAAATTAAAAAAGATGAAGTATTTAAAGAATTGTTGCCACAAGATTTATTAAAATTTGGTTTAATTCCAGAATTTATAGGAAGATTGCCAATAATAGCAACATTAGAGGAATTAGATAGAGAAGCATTAATAAAAATAGCAACAGAACCAAAGAATGCATTAGTAAAGCAATATAAAAAATTATTAGAATTAGATGGAGTAGAATTAGAATTTACAAGAGAAGCATTAGAAGCAATTGTAGATAAAGCTATTGAAAGAAAAACAGGTGCAAGAGGATTACGTTCTATAATAGAAGAAATAATGAGAGATATTATGTATGATATACCATCAAATCCTAAAATAGAAAAATGTACAATAACAAAAGAAACAGTAACAGATAAAAAAGGTCCAGAACTTGTTATAAATGATAATAAAGGAATAGAAAAGATAAAGATAAAAAAGGAAAGGGAGTATCCCAATAGTACAAAAGTAATAGCATAATGTATAAATAGAAACCAAAAGATAATAATTTTAAGAAAATAGAGATAAAAATAAATATTGTTGAGTATTCAAATAAAAGTTATTTGTTTTTTGGGGGATGAAATGGAGAAACGGAATTGTGGTTTATAAGAAACAATTAAATGAAACACAAAAATTAGTCTTATATTTTGTTATATATTCATTTTTAGGATGGATTTTAGAAACAATATTTGCATTATTTGTATTAGGAAAATTTGTGAAAAGAGGATTTCTATATGGACCAGTATGTCCAATATACGGCTTTGGAGCAGTACTGATAATATTGACATTAAAAAGATTTAAAGGAAAGAAGACAAAAGAATTTTTTATAAGTATGATTGTATTTTCAGTATTTGAATATGCTGTTTCTTGGCTATTTGAAATGATATTTCATTTAAGATGGTGGGATTATTCAAATGATATAGGTAATATAAATGGTAGAATAAGTATAGCATATTCATTGGCTTGGGGAGTAATAGGCTTAATATTTAATGAAAAAGTCCATCCGTTTATAGAGTCTAAGTTAGATAAAACTAAAAGCAAGATAAGTTATGAAGTTCAAAAAATAGTTGTAATAATTTTACCAATAGTAATGTTAACTGATTTTATATTGTCTAGTATGAAATATTTAAGTTAGCAATGAATAAATGTTTTTAGGGTCGGAGCAAGAAAAGACACTACAGTTTGAAAATAAATATAAAATAATAAGTGTTATATGTTTTAATAATTTTTTCGGTTCAATGCACAAACTAAGAATTTCAAAAATTATTTTTACATATAACACTTATTATTTTTAAATGGTATGTAAATAGTGATATTTTTTTGCTTCGTCTCCAAAAATTTCAGTAATTCATTGCTCCTAAAATTAAAATGCCTAAAATGTCATTATATATTTTATCAAAATGCGAAATAGGCAGAGGATTAGCTCCAAGACCAACTTCAACTGTAAATCCTGGTTTTTTATAAGTTTGTATAAACCAATCTTTATAACCAGCAAAACTAGAATTATATGGAACATTAGCAAGTGCATAGTTACTGATTTTAGAAAATTTTTTGCCAATTTTAAGACCAGCAGAAAGTTTAATATTTTGAAAATCCCAATAGATTTCTTCTCCTTGAGAATGAAAAGCAATAACTAAATCAAAATTGTGATTTAAAGTAAAATTGTATATAGATATAGATTCAGGTTCTGATAATGGAGCAATACCAACGTAATCACGAGGAGCTGGACCGGGTGAATCCTTGTTGATATTTTATTGTACGAGCGTTTTTCCAACCAGCTGGAAATTGTAAGTTTAAATCAGTGCCGAATTATATTTGATTTCCAACCGACTTGGAAATGAAATATTTGCAAAATTAGTTGCAATTTTTTTTGCTTGCTTATATTGAGAAGAATCTTTTGGTATGTAACCTGTGACTAGGTCTACACCATCAGGATTAACCATAGGAACAATATAGATAGAAGTGGATTCAAAAAGTTTTGTAATCGAATAGCCTAAAATTGAAGAATTTGCAATATATGATCTGCAATATTCCTCGATAAAATGCATAAGGAGTACAGAAGTTATCCATTCATTAGCATGAAAACTTCCTGAGTAAAAGACTTTTCTTTTACCTTTTCCTAATTTAATTGCAAAAATATTATTGCTAAGTACACTATTACCAATACTTGTAACTTTGATAAATGGATAAAGCTTGTGCAATGAAATTATATTTTGTTTTAATAAATTTGAGTTATAAGAGACGTTAGTAGGTACAATATTCATAATCAAATTCCTTTCTTTTTTTATATAATATGAAAAAAATTTATTAATGATATTAATGTTTGCTTTTGTTTAAAAAAGAAAAATTATTTTTTAGCAAAGCTATTGCCAATTTGAATAATTTGTAATATAATTGCAATATAAATGTAATCAAAATGAAAAAATGTGGAGGGAAAGCAATGTTTAATTTTGGACAAGATGTAGGAATAGATTTGGGAACAGCAACAGTAATTGTATATGTAAAAGGAAAAGGAATAGTATTAAGAGAACCATCAGTTGTAGCTGTAAATAACACAACAGGGGAAGTATTAGCAGTAGGAGGAGAAGCAAGAAGAATGTTAGGAAGAACACCAGGAAATATAGTAGCAACAAGGCCTTTAAGAGATGGTGTAATATCAGATTATACTGTTACAGAAAAAATGTTAAAACACTTTATAAATAAAGTATGTGGCAAATTTATTTTTTCACCAAGAATAATGATATGTATACCTTCACAAGTAACAGAGGTAGAAAAAAAAGCCGTAATAGATGCTGCAACACAAGCAGGAGCAAGAAAAGTATATCTAATAGAAGAACCAATAGCAGCAGCTATAGGAGCAGGAATAGATATAGCAAAACCATGTGGAAACATGGTAGTAGACATAGGAGGAGGAACAACAGATATAGCTGTTATTTCTTTAGGAGGTTCAGTTGTAAGTACATCATTAAAAGTTGCAGGGGACAAATTTGATGAAGCAATAGTAAAATATATAAAGAAAAAACATAATATTGCAATAGGAGAAAGAACAGCAGAAGACTTAAAAGTAAATATAGGATGTGTATATCCTAAAATTCAAGATACTGAAATGGATATTAGAGGAAGAGATTTATCAACAGGTTTACCAAAAACAATAACAGTATATTCTAGTGAAATGTTAGAAGCATTAATAGAACCAGCAATGATGATAGTTGATGCAGTACATAGTGTACTTGAAAAAACTCCACCAGAGCTTGCAGCAGATATTAGTGATAGAGGTATTTATATGACAGGTGGAGGATGTTTAATTGATGGATTAGATAAATTGCTTCAAGAAAAAACAGGAATAAATGTAATGATTGCACAAGATACTGTATCATGTGTTGCATTAGGTACAGGAAAAGCATTAGAAAATCTAGATGCTTTAGATGGAAAAGCAAAAAGATAAATAATATTTTGTGCTATTGAATAATAATTTTTGCTCTGTCCACAAATTATAAAAAAGGAAAGAAGTTAATATGGAAAAAAATAAAAAAAAGACAGCAGCTATAATTACCTTGGGATGTAAGGTTAATCAATATGAAACAAATGCAATGTCACAAAAATTATTAGAAAATGGATATGAGGTAGTAGAACATAATCAAAAAGCAGATGTATATATAATAAATACATGCACAGTAACAAATATGTCAGATAGAAAATCAAGGCAGATGATAAGAAAAGCCAAAGAAATGAATCCACAAGCAAAGGTTATTGCTGTAGGTTGTTATGTTCAAGTTGCAAAAAAAGAAGTAGAAAAAATAGAAGAAATAGATTTAGCTTTAGGAAATGAAGAAAAAGTAAATATTGTTGATTATTGTAATAGATTAATAGAACAAAATGAATATGATCAAAATATAGCAGATGTTATGAGAACAAAGAAATTTGCTGAATTTGGAGAAACAAGTTATACTGAGAAAACGAGGGCTGTTATAAAAGTACAAGATGGATGTGATAGATTTTGTTCATATTGTATTATTCCATATGCAAGAGGAAGAGTAAGAAGTAGGCATCCAGAACATATAATTAAGGAAATAAAAAATATAGCAAAAGAAGGAATAAAAGAAGTTGTAATTACAGGAATTCATATAGCATCATATGGGAAAGATTTTAAAGATGAATATAGATTAATAGATTTATTAGAAGAAATTAATAAAATAGATGGAATTGAAAGAATAAGATTAGGTTCAATAGAACCACTACTAATTACAGATGAATTTGTTCAAAGATTGAAAAAATTAGACAAAATATGTGAACATTTTCACTTATCTTTACAAAGCGGATGTGATGAAACTTTAAAAAGAATGAATAGAAGGTATACAACAAAACAGTTTATAGAAATTGTTAATAGATTAAGAAATGCATATTCAGATGTTAATTTAACAACAGACATAATAGTTGGATTTCCAGGCGAAACTGATAAAGAATTTGAAGAAACATATGGATTTTTGCAAAAAATTAAATTTTATAAAATGCATATATTTAAGTATTCACAAAGAAAAGGAACTAAAGCAGCAGAGATGCCAGAACAAATATCACCAGAAATAAAGGAAGAAAGAAGTAAAAAATTAATACAGTTATCTGATAATAATGAAAAAGATTATAACCAAAAATATATAGGAAAACAGGTACAAGTTTTATGGGAAGAAGAAAAAAATGGTGTATATAAAGGACATACAAAAAATTATGTATTAGTTGAAAGTAAAGAAACAAGGAAAAGCAATATGGAGAATGTATTAGAAAATGTTGTTATAAGTGAAGCTTTTACACATTATGTAATATAAGAATAATAGATATTAAGAATTATCATGTAATAAGAATGTAATAATTGTGTAATAAAAATTTAATATAAAAAATGGCTTAAAGTATTGATAAATTTTGTCAAATATAGTATAAATAAATAAGAGAAAAATAAATTACAAAGGACAAAATAAAATTGAAAATTCAATTTGACAAGTCCCTTTAATAAGAAAGGAATGGTAGAAAATGGCTGAATTTGGTAATGATAATAATAAAGTATCAGGAGTTTTTGGAGGAGTTCAATTTGATAACAACAATAACCAAGAACAAGCAGGAAATTTTGGAAATCTAGGAACAAATTATGGAGAAAATGCTGGAACAATCAGAAATAAGAAATTACCAGTTAAACAAGGATTTTGGAACAAATTTAAAGCTTTTTGGTTACAAGAAATTGATTGGAATAAAGAAATTAAAGTAGAATTAACACCTGCACAACAAAAAGTAGAAGATGAAATTAATGAATTTTTACACCAAGAAATCACATGGGGAAAAGTACATGACTTTTTATTCCAAGAAGTAACATTTGGAAAATAAAAATATGTATTGCACCATAGGTAAATAGTATATGAAAAATAAAAGGGTATAGCAATTTTTATAAGAGTATGCTATATTCTTTTTTTATATTATAGAAAGTTCTTCGAACTTCCTATAACATAAAAATTAGTAAAAGGATGTGAAAAAATGAAAAATAAAACAGTATTTGTATGTAACGAATGTGGATATGAATCTGGAAAGTGGTTAGGAAAATGTCCGGCGTGTAATAGCTGGAACAGTTTTTTTGAACAAAAAGTTGTAGAAAGTAAAAACAAAAGTGGAGTAGCTATTCCAAAAGAAAAAACGAAGCCACAAAAATTGAATACATATGAGGCTAAAGAAACAATAAGAACATCTACAGGTTTTGATGAATTAGACAGAGTATTAGGAGGAGGCCTAGTAAAAGGATCTTTAATATTGTTGGGAGGAGAACCAGGAATAGGAAAATCAACATTAATTTTGCAAATATGTAATAAGGTAAAAGGTGAAGGTCAAGTTTTATATGTATCTGGAGAGGAATCTGCAGAACAAATCAAATTAAGAGCAGATAGGTTACGGAATAAATAATGAAGATATCTTATTTTTAGGAGAAACAGATATAGATATAGTAAATGAGGCAATAGTTGAAGTAAATCCTAAACTTGTAATAATAGATTCTATTCAAACAATGTACTCAGAGGAATTAACAGCAGCTGCTGGAAGTGTAAGTCAAGTAAGAGAAATAACATCACAAGTAATGAGAATATGCAAATCTAGAAATATAACAACAATAATTATAGGACACGTTACAAAAGAAGGAAACATAGCAGGGCCAAGAGTTTTGGAGCATATGGTTGATACTGTTTTATATTTAGAAGGCGAAAGATATTTTTCATATAGAATCTTAAGAGGAGTAAAAAACCGTTTTGGATCAACAAATGAAATAGGCATGTTTGAGATGAGAGAAGAAGGAATGTGTGAAATAACTAATCCATCTGATGTGTTAATTTCAGAAAGAGAAGATAATCCTGCAGGTTCATGTATTGTAGCTTGTATGGAAGGAACTAGACCAATGTTAGTAGAATTGCAAGCTTTAACTACACAAAGCATATATGGATTTCCTAAGAGAACAGCAAATGGAATAGATTTTAATAGATTGGCTATTTTAATAGCAGTTATAGAAAAGAAAACAGGTTTAAGTTTAGGAACTCAAGATGTGTATGTAAATGTTGTTGGAGGGTTAAGAATAAGTGAACCTTCAATAGATTTAGGTATAATAATGGTAGTTTCCTCAATTTATAAAAATAAACCTATACCAAAAGATTGTGTTATAATAGGTGAAGTTGGCTTAACAGGAGAAGTTAGAAGAGTAAATATGATTGAAAAAAGGATTAAAGAAGCAGAAAAATTAGGATTCAAAAAATGTATAATTCCAGAAAGTAACAAAAAACTCTTGAAAGATAATTATAAATTAGATATAATAGGTGTTAAAGATGTTAAAGAAGCATTAAGAAAAGCTGAAATAATTTAATATATAAATATGTAGTAAGGGAGGTAAGTAAAACTTGAGGAAAAGTACAGAAAATCCAATTACAGAAATTTTAAGAATGATAGCACCAGGAACGCCAATAAGGGATGGGTTAGAAAACATTTTAAGAGCAAAAACAGGAGCTTTGTTGTTAATTACAGATAATAGTGAAGTGATTAAAGAAGTAGTAGATGGAGGATTTGCTATAAATGAAGAATATAGTTCATCAAAATTGTATGAATTAGCTAAAATGGATGGTGCCATTATTTTAAGTGGTGATTTAAAAAGAATATTATTTGCAAATGCACAATTAATACCATCAAGAGAAATTGAAACAAGAGAAACAGGAACAAGGCACAGAACTGCAGAAAGAACAGCAAAACAGACAGGTGAGCTTGTTATAAGTATTTCTCAAAGACGTAATATAATAACTATTTTTAAAGGAAACTCACGATATATATTGGAAGATACAGATGTTGTTTTAAATAAGGCAAATCAAGGTGTGCAAACATTAGAAAGATATAAAAAAGTATTTGATAATAAACTTAGTATTTTAAATGAATATGAATTTAATGATATAGTAACTTTAGAAAATGTAATAGTAGCAATACAAAGGGCAGAAATGGTAATGAGAATAGTTCAAGATATTCAAGGTCAAATCTATGAATTAGGAAATGATGGTAGATTAGTAAAAATGCAACTAGAAGAATTAATAGGTGGAGTTGAAAAAGAGGAGCTATTAATTATAAAAGATTATTTAGCAGCTAGTAAAAAGAAAAGAACTCCGGAAGAAGTTATGGAAGAATTATCAGAAGTTCCATATGAGGAATTAACAAAAGAAATTACAATTGCAAAATTATTAGGATATGAAAATTTTGATAATTATGATGAAGTTGGTGTATATACAAGAGGCTACAGAATATTAAGTAAAATACCAAGAATGCCAAGTAATATTGTAGAAAATCTTGTTTTATCATATAAATCATTTCAGCATATATTGGCAGCAGACATAGAAAGCTTAGATGAAGTTGATGGAATAGGTGAAGTAAGAGCAAGAACAATTAAACAATCTTTAAAGAGAATGCAAGAACAATTTGTATTTGATAATATTGTTTTATAAAATAAAAAGGAAGGAATGTGAAGGAAAAATGAAAAATAAAATAAAAATGATTGCATGGATAGTAGTAGCAGTAGCTATTATAGTATTAATAGGAATTATAGGATATGGGTATTTTAAAAAGGCAACAATGGAGGTAAAAAATCCAATTTTAACTATGGAAGTTAAAGATTTTGGAACTGTTAAAATCGAACTATATCCAGATCAAGCTCCAGAAAATGTTGCTAATATAGTAAATTTAGCAAATAGAGGATTTTATAATGGTACAAAATTTCATAGAGTTGTAAAAGATTTTATGGTACAAGCAGGTACTAAAGATGGTGATGGTACTACAGGTGCTAAATTAAGTGATATAAAAGATGGTGGAGAAGATAAGGAATATGGTATAAAAGGTGAATTTGTAGCAAATGGAGTTAATAATAAGATTAAATTTGAAGAAGGTGTAGTTGGAGTTGCTAGAGCTGATTATACTCAATATTCATCAGATTTAAAAGAAAAATCATATAATTCAGGAAATTCACAATTCTTTATAATGACTAAGGACAATTCTGGATTGAATGGGTTGTATACTCCAGTAGGTAAAGTAATTGAGGGAATGGATGTAGTTCATAAAATTGAAGAGGTTGAGGTTAAAGCAGCTGATGATAGTTCTGATAGTGATTCTGAAAGTAGTTCAAGTTCAGAGGTTAGTACACCAGTAAATCCACCAGTAGTTACTTCTATTACAGTTGATACTCAAGGTGTAACATATGATTTACCTAATACTTTGGATGCTTTTGATTATATGTCATGGTTATATAAAAATTATAACTTTGGAAAATAAACTTAATTAAACAAAAAAATAAATGTTATTTTATTTGGAAGTAGCATTTATTTTTTATATACTAGGAAAGTTCTCCGAACTTCCTAGTATATAAAAAATAACAATGCACAGAAATTTGCTTCGCAAATTTCGCGCGCGAACAAATACGCGGACTTTAAAATGTTCTAATAAGTGCAAATGTTATTAATGTCCGCTTTTGTTCTACTCAAAGTTATGTATACTTTATGAAAAAGCTTGATAAATAAGGTACTTAGTGATATAATATAATTGTATTACATAATATTATATAGGAGGCTATAACAATATGGCAAGAAAATTGACAAAAGACTTTGTAGAGGTAGAATGGAGTGAAGGAGACATTTATGGAACTAAGCTCGAAGATCATGGACGGATGTTGTTTGTTGCTATTAAGGGAAATCCCCTTGTAGTTCGCACAATGCTAGAACAAGACTTGGAAGCTGTATTTAAACTACATAATGCATCGGTTCTTAAACAGAATGAAATAAAAGAGATGAGAAAACTGGTGAAGTCTGGGAATGGAATCGTTGTAGAAGCGATAACAGGAGAATGGAGTGAGACCACAAAGCCATTAGAAATTGTAAAGATGCCTAGAGTATTGGTTGGCACTGGTAGGTTTGATGGAGTCAGTGTGGGTGAGTGTGATCTTATGGATGAGTATGAAGGCTATACAAGTAACTTGCAGGAAATTGTTTTTTATATTGGTTTTCTTTCTAGTAAGGGAAGAACTCCACGAATTACTACAACAAGAATTTAAGCCTCAAGATTTAGCTCAGATTAATTCTGGGCTTTTTCTTTTTATATTACAATTTGAGTACATATATTTTTTTGTTCTATTATGGAAAATTTTTCAAATATTTATAATATTAAATTGGAATAAAACTAAAAAAAAATAATATATATAAATGTGAAAGTTTTGTGAAAAATAAAAAAAGTACTTGACAACAAAAAAGATAGGGTATATATTATTAGCAGTCAAACAAAAAGAGTGCTAAAATAAATATACATAGAAAAGTTTGACAAAATCAAAGGCTGTGGTTTTATGCAATTATCAAGCCTTAATTTAAGAAAGGAATGTGATTAAAAATGATTAAACCATTAGGAAGTAGAGTATTAATAAAAATGAAAGAAGGGGAAGAAACAACAAAAAGTGGAATAATTTTAGCAAGTGCAGCAAAAGAAAAACCACAAATAGCAGAAGTAATAGAAGTTGGACCTGGAGAAAAAATAGATGGAAAATTAGAAGAAATGGCAGTAAAAAAAGGTGACAATGTAATAGTTAGTAAATACTCAGGGACAGAAGTAAAATATGAAGGAGAAGAATACCTAATAGTAAAACAAGATGATATATTGGCAATAGTAGAGTAATTAAAAATTAGTATCAAAATAAAATCATAGTGCATATGAAATTTTTGCATATAAAGATATAAAAAATATAATTTGGAAAGGATGATATAAAATGGCAAAACAAATTAAATTTGGAGAAGAAGCTAGAAAATCTTTATTAGAAGGAGTAAACAAATTAGCAGACACAGTTAAGGTAACATTAGGACCAAAAGGAAGAAATGTAGTGTTAGATAAAAGTTTTGGAGCACCACTAATTACAAATGATGGTGTAACAATAGCAAAGGAAATAGAATTAGAAGATAAGTTTGAAAACATGGGAGCAAGAATAGTAAAAGAAGTATCAGAAAAAACAAATGATGTAGCAGGAGATGGTACAACAACTGCAACAGTTTTAGCACAAAGCATGATAAAAGAAGGAGTAAAAAATGTAGCAGCAGGAGCAGATCCAATGGCTATGAAAAGAGGAATTGATAAAACTGTAAAAGTAGCAGTTGAAGCACTAAAAGGAATAAGTTCTGATGTTAATGGAAAAGAAGATATAGCTAGAGTTGCAAGTATTTCTGCAAATAATCAAGAAGTTGGAGATTTAATAGCAGAAGCAATGGAAAAAGTATCAAAAGATGGAGTTATAACAATAGAAGAATCAAAAACATCAAATACAGAGTTAAATGTTGTAGAAGGAATGCAATTTGACAAAGGATATGTTTCACCATATATGGTAACAGATACAGATAAAATGGAAGCAATACTTGAAAATCCATATATATTAATAACAGATAAAAAAATAAGTAATATACAAGAAATTTTACCATTACTAGAAGCTTTAATGCAACAATCAGGAAAATTAGTAATTATATGTGATGATATAGAAGGAGAAGCTTTATCAACATTGGTATTAAACAAATTAAGAGGTGTTTTAAATGTAGTAGCAGTAAAGGCACCAGGATTTGGAGATAAGAGAAAAGCAATGTTGGAAGATATAGCAATTCTAACAGGAGGAGAAGTAATTACATCAGATTTAGGATTAGAATTAAAAGATGTACAAATTGAACAACTAGGTAGAGCAAAACAAGTAAAAGTTCAAAAAGAGAATACAATAATTGTAGATGGTATGGGAGATAAAGAGAAAATAGCTAATAGAGTAAAACAAATAAAAACTCAAATAGAAGAAACAACAAGTAGCTATGACAAGGAAGGTTTACAAGAAAGATTAGCTAAAATTGCAGGTGGTGTAGCAGTTATAGAAGTTGGAGCTGCAACAGAAGTAGAAATGAAAGATAAAAAATTAAGAATTGAAGATGCATTATCAGCAACAAAAGCAGCAGTAGAAGAAGGTATAGTTGCAGGTGGTGGTACAGCTTTAATTGATGTTATACCAGAAGTAGAAAAATTTGTAGAAACATTAGATGGTGGAGAAAAATTAGGTGCTAAAATTGTTTTAAGAGCATTAGAAGAACCAGCAAAACAAATAGCTGTAAATGCAGGATTAGAGCCAGCTGTAATAGTTGATAAAGTAAAACAATCAGCTGTTGGTGTAGGTTTTGATGCTAGCAAAGAAGAATATGTTGATATGAAAAAATCAGGAATTGTTGATCCTACAAAAGTAACTAGAAGTGCTTTACAAAATGCAGCTTCTATAGCTTCTATGGTTTTAACTACAGAAAGTATAGTTACAGATGTTCCAGAGGATAAATGTAATTGTGGAAATAACAATAGTGGTATGGGTGCAGGAATGGATGGAATGTACTAAAATATAAATAATTACTATAAGTAAAAATTATATAAAAATTATATAAAAATTAAAGTTCTAAGATTAAATTCTTAGAGCTTTTTAATATTCTAGGAAACAATATGAAACTTTTTAGTTTCGCAACATAAAGTGAAATTTTCTTTCTTGATTTTTATAGTATTAACTCAAAAATTTTGATGATATAATAAAGTATTATAAAATTTTGTGTTGTAATTTAAATTTCTTTTATGGTATAATTATTTTATAGAAAAAAGGAGGGAAAATATATGAGAGATTTTGAAAAGATTAGTTTTGAACAATTTTGCAAAGATGTGAAAGATGATAAAGATTTATATGATAGCTATAAATTGCCAGCAAGAGATTCTAAATTAACAGCTGGCTATGATATCTATTTATTGGAAGATTTAGAATTAAAACCAGATGAAATTGTCAAATTGCCTACTGGTATAAAATCATATTTTCAAGCTGATGAAGTTCTATTATTAGTTATAAGAAGTTCAATGGGATTTAAATATAATATTAGATTGGTAAATCAAGTAGGAGTAGTTGATGCTGACTATTATAATAATAAAAATAACGAAGGTCATATATTTGTAAAAATTCAAAACGAGGGGAAGGAGACAGTAAGATTTAAGGCAGGAGATGCAATAGCTCAAGGAATCTTTTTAAAATATTTAATTACTAAAAGTGATACTGATTTAGGGTTAGAAAGAGAATCAGATTATTAGATTAAATAAAAAATATTTTTCACGCCTTTAATATTGATATAAATATCAATAATTTATTAAAACATATTCTAAATTGTAATAAATTTGGAAAAAATTTATAAGGAAGCTCCCATCACAATGTAATGGGAGCTTAAAAAATAATATTACGATTTAACAGTGTTTTTACAAGTAATTTCAATATTGCAAATGCGTAAAAGTGCTGTTATAGTTCAAGGTATTGCTAATTGAATTTTGGTGTTTTAGCCTTCACTGTAATAGTAATGAGCAAGTAAACTTTCAATTTTGCCTGTAGCATCAAATTTTGCAGTATAACCTGTACTATTCCTATATGCAGGGGAATTAATGTTATTATCTCCCATAATATAGGTTTCTTTTTTCTGTCTTTCTGATATAAATTGTTCAAAAAACTTTGAAAGTGAATCATCATTATTTTTCTTTTTAGGATGTTTTATTTTATATATTAGATATTCTTGAACAGATTTTGAAGTGACAGTGCCTAAAATGTCATGTTTAGATATTGCAAAAACTTGATAATATAATTTTTGTGGACAAATATATTGTAGGCATGGATCAAACACAAATAGTTCGTCTTTAAAATGGAATACGATCCACGAATGATAATATTTTTCATTAACATCATCTCCATTCAAATTTGTAAGAATATCATAAAAAAATGTTTGTAAACGTCAATTACTTTTCTAAATTTTATAAAAAATTTACTGGATCTATTAATTTAAAGGTGTTTTCAAGGAATATTTTGTATAAACTACGAAAATACAAAAAAATATGAACCGATAAACGATTCATATTTTCAGTTTCTGTTATTTCTAAGAAATGAACAGATATATATTGGTGCCAACGAAGTAGTTATTTACAACTTTTTTTCACATTTTTAACGATTGATACAAACATCAATCAATTTATATATATATTAACGGATTGTTTTATAAAAATCAAGAAATTTCATTAAAAAGCTTTGCGAAAATTTGTTTCTTTTATATTGATTTATTTTTACTTGTATGCTATACTAGTTCACATAGGAAATGATAATAAGCAGATGTGGTTTTGCCACCAATTATACGAATCATCGTAGGAGAGGTGGTGATGTTTATGGTTAAAGTAATACTATTTTTTATAATATCATTTATGTTATCTTTAACATTAAACGTTGCCTTAACTGCAGTTCTTTACAAGAACTGGGTTGATAAGCAACTACATAAATAAAAAAACTCACATCTGTAAATTTGACGATTTAGATGTGAGTTTTATATCTATTCGGCAAAACCACGTTTGTGGATTTGTCATTTCCTATATTTATTATACACAGATATTTAAGAAAAGTCAAATAAAATTTTGCAACTAAAATTATTTAATAAAAAATATTCTTCTAACTCTGATAATTTTATCTTTTTAGATAAGTTTGAAATATACACATCATTTGAATAATTGAAAA
>CAKPOI010000018.1 GCA_934169775.1 uncultured Clostridia bacterium | reverse complement strand
AAGGAATGCTTTTTTTCAATACATGTATAAAAAGGATGAGAATAAAAAATAAGAAAAATAAAAACTTAGGCAAGTAAATATGTCTAAGTTTTCATTTTTGAAAAAGTGTCCTGATATAAGATTGTTTCTTTAATCATAAAAATTTAATGTTTCGAAATCTTTTTACGAAAATCTTCTAAATCTCTACTCCAAGTTATATCAAAAGCTAATTCAAAAATATTGAGTGCAGCTGTTTCATCCTCTATATAAGAGATAAAAGGAACACATAGTGCATACAAAATTGGAATTATAATTTTTAATACTATTGGAAGCGTAGGAAGCATAAAAATGGAAATGGTAAATGCAATAAACGGTCCTCCAACAACTATAAATTGAGCCAATAAAGTACAACGGCTCTCTCTTATACCAATCAATATAGCTGTAACGATTAGAGGAATTATAGTCATTATAATACTTAGTTTCACATTGATAAAACATCCAATTATAAAAAGTATTACGAAGACAATTGAATATATAATTGTAAATACTACTTCTATTCTAGTTCCTTCCCAACCACCTTTAAACAGTGCACATACTATAACATTTACTACATATCCTATAAGAATTATAGTAAATGGAATAATTATTGGAGTGGTATAAAAAATCCGAAGATATACACACTCAGCAAAGATAATTGTGAAAAATGTGTAGAATGAGGTTAAGTCATCTGAAAACAAATAGCATAATCCTTCTTTCCAATGGTTAATTAAATTTTTCATGATTATGTCCTCCTTAAAATATTAATTTTAAAATAAGTGTCTATATATCAACCTATAAAACAGGATTACAAAAATTATATAATATATATTATCATGTTTTTATACTAAATTCAAGCAAATTTGAAAAATTTAGGGCTTATAGAAGTAACTTTTAAATATTCATATTTTCTCTATTAAATTCCTTTTTCAAAAATTGTGCTTGTTCTTTTGTTAATTTATTATTTATAACTGCTAACTTTAATAATGATTTTATATTCTCTCATTTCATACATTTTAAAAGATATAAGAAAAAAATTCTAAAAATTGAGTTTAAAATGAATTTTAAAAAATTGTTTGACATATACTAGAATTGATGCTATAATAATAATAGCTTAAGCAAATCGTAGGATGTCACGAGATTTGCACCGAGATATGTACCCGCATATCTCTTTTTTTATGTTTTTAGGTATAAGAAAAGAGCGGTACCCAGCCGCCCTCAAAGATTATTCTTTGTTTGTGTCTTGGCTTTCATTGTTATTATTACTCAAAAGCAATAAAACAATTAATCGCCAGATTAGCTCATAGGATGTCATTCCTTTTACACCTCCCTTCTGCAGGGATTATCCTTATGTAAGGACTTTTCTATTATACTTTATTTTCTATGTTTTTACAATAAAATTTAGAATATTTCTAAATTATTTATTTTCTACTAACCATTTATAAACTTCATCTTCTGCAAGTTTACCTTTTTTCATTTTATTAACTTTATCTTTAGCCTCCTTTTTCCATTGTTCAAATTCCTTTTGAATAGTTTTACTATCTTTATTTCTTTGTGCTATCATAAATTTTTGCCTATAGATTCTTCTATAAAGTGCTTGTGTTTGATTATTCTCTAAATTTTTCTTATATTGTTCATTTGCACCTTTTTCTTTACAAGTTGGGCTTTGGTCTGGATTTGCTAAATCACAGTATATTTCATTTTGCCTATAGTTTGGTATAAAGTATCTACCACAATTTAAACAAGTCTTAATTTGCAAATTCTCGTGTCTTACTACTTGATCTAATATAGCAAAACACATACTTGTTAATTTTGTACTTGTATAAACATTATGAAGTTCTAATTTTGAATCTTTATTATTTATTCTTTTTATCAATTCTGTAATAGTTTCATTACTATTATGATTATGTATGTTTATGTAATTATCTGTTATAATTTTAATGTCTTGCGAATATGTATAAAATTCACTATCTTTTACTGTATATGCAACAAATTTAGCAAATTTATTTTCTTCATCTTTTAATTCTTCATTTCCATTTAAATTATATACGAAATCTACACATTTTCTAAAATTATCTTGCCATTCAATAAATCTATCGCTACCAGTTTCAAATATATCTTTTATGATTTCTTTAAATTGCACATCAGTTATATGTTCCCCATTTTCTAAATAACTATATGGAACATAGTCTTTCACTAATTCATAGCCATAAGCATAAAAGAAAGTATTATATGCTGTTTCATAATTGGTAAAATCTGCATTTAAAAAATTTATTAGCATTGCACCTATATTTTCTACATAATGAATATATATAGTAGATGGCTGCCTTAAAATTTCTTTCTTTTTATTTAATCTTACTTTAGAAATATCTTTTTCTAATTGTAGATATAGTTTTGTTTCATCATCAGAATTTATTCTATCTCTTTTTACTTGATATAAGTATAAAGGTGTTGCATAATGTTCTTTTTTTTCTTCTAAGTCAAACCACATATAAAAGTCCTCAGATACGTTTACACGAGGTAATTCTCTCATTTCTATTTTTCCCCCTTTTAATATTCGTGAACAATTTTGAAAATATTTTTAATATTGTATTAACAAATATATTATATCATAGTATAATAACAATGTCAAATATTATTGAAGTATTGTTCACAATATAGATATATGAATATATTTAACCAATATCAAATGGCAACAATTAAATATTAAATTGACTATTTCAAAAGAATAGCCAATATGATTTTTATGTTCAAAATCTTGCAAACAAAAAGTCAACCACATTGGGAAGGAGGTATTTAAGGTTGGAAAATCAAGAGAACATTTTAGACTTATACTATAACAAACATTTTAAACAAAAAGATATTGCAACAATGGTTGGTGTTTCTAAGCAATATGTTTCAAAGGTAATAAAAGCAGATAGCAGATGTAAAGAAGAAAAACAAAATCGTAAAAATGAAAATGCTATTAAAAGAGATAACTATATGAAAGAATATTTTAAGGATTATAACAGACCAAAGAAAGAAGATAATTCTTATGAACAATTACAAGCATTATTATATCAAGACTCATTAGAATTATCTTATTCTAGTAGCAATATGAATGATTATGCTTTTGCTAAATGTAATTCTAGTATTTATCACAGAGATAAAAACGGAAATTTAAAACTTAACAAAGGTATAAAAGTTAGTAGTGATGTTCCAAAGAAAATAAATATGAACATTCCTATTCCAACTCAAAAATATAAATATAGATGTTATAGTATGTAATTAGAAAAGGGCTTTATTTTTATATAAAGTCTTTTTAGTTTTAAAAATTTAAGGAAGGAGGACTAGCAATATGGGTACTATTAAAGAAAACTATGCTCTAATGTTTACTGAATACCTTGATTTAGTAGATGTTGTTCAATTAAAAGAAATGCTTGGTATTGGCATTACACTAGCTTATAGGTTAGTTAAAAATAAAACTATCCCCTCATTAAAAGTTGGCAGAGAATACAAAATACCAAAAAGAAATGTTATATCTTATCTAACGAAAAACGATTAAATGACTAGATTTTTAGTTATTAGAGTGGTATTATATTATCAATATTAATAGTAGGTTAAATCAAGTCTGTTATTTAAAGAAAGGAGTCAAAATGGTAACAGTAAGCCTACAAGAAAAGAACGGTGTATATCAAGCCGTAATTAATTATAAAGATGAAAATGGAAAGAGAAAGCAAAAATGGCTTTCTACAAAATTAAAAGTTAAAGGAAATAAAAGACAAGCACAAGCAAAAGCTGAAGAATTACGATTAGAATTTGAAAATGAACTGAATACAAAACAAATGGAAAAAAATAATATAGTAAAAACAAATATATTATTTATTTATTTTCTAAAAGATTGGTTAAATATTGTAAAACAAACTATTGAACCTTCAACTTATACTTCTTATGAACAATTAGTAAATGATAGAATAACTAAATATTTTACTAATAATAAAATTAAATTAACAGATATTCAAGCAATAGATATACAAGAATATTATAATCATTTATTTAGCGAAGGACTATCTGCAAATACAGTTATTCATCATCATGCTATAATAAGAAAAGCTTTAGACTATGCTTTTAAAATGGATGTTATACCTAACAATCCAGCTGATAAAGTTCAAAGACCCAAAAAGGAACAATATATTGGTAGTTTCTATAATGAAAATGAATTAAACGAACTTTTTGAAAAGTCCAAAGATGATCCAATGAATTTAATGATTTTAGTAACTTCATATTACGGGTTAAGAAGAAGTGAAGTCTTAGGTCTAAAATGGGATGCCTTTGATTTTGAAAATAAAACAATTACCATCAAACATACAATAATTATTGCTAAATTAGATGGAAAAAGGCAACTCGTTTCAAAAGATAGAACAAAAAACAAATCTAGCTATAGAACTTTACCTTTAGTTGATGTAATTGCAGATAAACTTTTAGAATTAAAGGAACAACAAGAATATTTTAAAAAGGCTTTTGGAAAATCATATTCAAAAGAATATAAAGATTATGTATTTGTTAAACCTGATGGAAAATTAATAAGACCTGACTATGTATCAGAACATTTTAAAATCTTATTAAACAAATTAGGATTAAGGCATATTCGCTTTCATGATTTAAGACATTCTTGTGCAAGTTTATTACTTGCTAAAGGTGTTCCAATGAAAGCAATACAAGAATGGTTAGGACATTCTAATTTTTCAACTACTGCAAATATATATGCTCATTTAGATAGTAATTCAAAACAACTTTCAGCACAGGCAATTACAAGTGCTTTTGAAACAAAAAAAGAAATTGAGGAAAGCGACGCTTCAACTTCTTATGAGAAATTAGCTTATGCAAACTAATTTTGGTGCAGGTAGTGGGAATCGAACCCACACGCCACTTCTGACAATGGTTTTTGAGACCATCCTGTCTACCAGTTCCAGCATACCTGCATATTTAATTAAAATTTATAAAATACATTTGGTTAGATTTTGGTTAGATATTTAGTAAAAATTAAATTCTGCCAAAACCTAAACCATTATATTTATCAATACTTATAAGAATTAGCAATAAAAAATCCATTTAGATTTTGAGTCTGCCCCGTCTACCAATTCCAGCACACCGGCATGTGCAATATGATTATATCTTAACATAAAAATAAAAAAATGTCTATAGTTTTTATAAAAAAAATAATGCAAAAAAATGTTTGTAAAAACTATTGACAAAAAACAAAAAAGGATATACAATACAAACGAACAAAAATTCAGCGAACAAAAAAACGCAAAGGAGGATGGATATGATAACAACATTACATATAAAAAATATAGGAATAATAGAGGAATTAACAATAGATTTAAATAATGGATTAAATGTATTAACAGGAGAAACTGGGGCTGGAAAAACTTTAATAATAGATTCATTGTCAATTTTATCAGGAGGAAGATTTTCAAAAGAAATGATAAGAAAAGGAGAAAATAATTCATATGTAGAAGCATGTATATATTTACCCAAAAATGAGAATAGTATAGATGGAAATATAATTGTTTCAAGGGAAATTAACTCTAATGGAAGAAATTTATGCAAGATAAATGGAAGAATGGTAACTGTCAATGAATTAAAGGAATTTATGTCTAAAATAATAGAAATACATGGACAAAATGATAATCAAACATTATTGGATAATAAGCATCATTTAAAATATCTAGATGGTTTTATAGGAAATAAATTAGAAAAGAAATTTAAATACCAGGAATACTATGAAAAATATTTGGAGATAGAGAAAAAAATAAGAGAAAATTATGGAAATGATAAGGAAAGAGAAAGAAAATTAGATTTATTAAGATATCAATATGAGGAAATAAAACAGGCAAAACTGAAGGAAAACGAAGAAAATGAATTAGAAGATAAGAAAAGAATAATTTTAAATGCAGAAAAAATAGCAGAAAATCTGAAAGAGGCTGACAGTGCTCTTGGAGATAATGCAATAGATGCAATAAGTGTTGCAATAAGAGCATTAGAAAAAATTGAAGATATAGATTCACAATACAAAAAAACAGCAAATAGTTTAAAAAGTAGTTATTATGAGTTACAAGAAATATCAAGAGAAATTTCTTCAAATAGAGAATACATAGAGTTTGATGAAGATGAAAGAATACAAATAGAAGAAAGATTGGATATTATTCATGACTTGAAAAGAAAATATGGAAATACAATTAGTGAAATTTTACAATATAAAGGAGAAATAAAAAATGAAATAGAACATATAGAAAATTTAGAAGAATATACTAATAACTTAAAAAAAGAGAAGGAAGCAATACAAAATGAAATGGATAAATTAGCGGATCAAATGCATGAAATAAGAGAAAAAGAAGCAGAAATTTTAAGTGAGAAAATTAATAAGGAACTAAAAGAACTAGAAATGAAAAATGCAAAAATTCATGTAAGAGTAGATAAACAGGAAGAATATAATAAAAATGGAAAAGATAATGTGACATTTTATATACAAACTAATTTGGGAGAAGATGAAAAAGAATTATCTAAAATAGCATCAGGTGGAGAAATTTCAAGAACAATGCTAGGAATAAAGAAAGTTTTAGCAGATACAGATGAGGTTCCAATTTTGATATTTGATGAAATTGATACTGGAATTAGTGGAAAGGCAGCAAATAGTGTTGCACAAAAATTATCACATATAGCAAAAAAACATCAAGTTTTATGTATTTCACATTTGCCAAATATAGCAGCAATGGCAGATAACAATTATTTTATAAGTAAAAATGTAGTAAATGAAAGAACTAATACGAACATAAAACAATTAAATGAAAGTGAGATATTAAGAGAAATAGCAAGAATTTCATCAGGTGAAATTAATGAGATAAGTTTAAAATATGCAGAAGAATTAAGAAATAGAACAAAAATAGCATAAATTTTATACTAAGAATGTAAAAACTAATAAAAAAATAATTGAATAAAAAACCAAAAAATGTAAAGAATATAAAAAACTATAAATATTTAATAAAAATGAGAAAGGATGTTGTGTAATGAAAAATTTTATAGGAATTGAAGATATTCAAGCAATTGAGGTTTTGGATTCAAGAGGAAATCCTACTGTACAAGTAGAAGTTTTATTAGCAGGGGGATATACAGGAATGGCATTAGTACCTTCAGGAACATCAACAGGTAGTTTTGAGGCAGTTGAACTAAGAGATAATGATAAAACAAGATTTATGGGAAAGGGAGTTCAAAAAGCAGTAGAAAATGTAAACAAAAAAATATCAAAAAAATTGATAGGAATGAATGCATATGATCAAAGAAAAATAGATAAAGAATTAATATTATTAGATGATACTTTAAATAAATCTAATTTGGGAGCAAATGCAACATTAGGAGTTTCATTGGCTGTAGCTAAAGCTGCGGCAAATTCGTTAAATATTGAGTTATATCAATATTTAGGTGGGATAAATGGAGATATTTTACCAATTCCTATGATGAATATTTTGAATGGTGGAAAACATTCTGATAATAATATAAGTATACAAGAATTTATGATTATGCCTATAGGAAGTATTACATTTGCAGAGAGACTAAAAAGGGGCACAGAAGTGTATCATACTCTAAAAAAAGTATTGAAGGAAAAGGGGTATTCTGTAGCTGTTGGAGATGAGGGTGGTTTTGCACCAAACTTGGAAAATGAGGAGGAAGCATTAGATGTTATATTGGAAGCTATAAAAAAAGCTGGATATGAGCCTGGCAAAGATATAGTATTGGCATTAGATATAGCAAGTACGGAAATGTATGAAGAAGCTCAAAAAATAGGAAAAAATGGGTATTATTTTTGGAAAACAGATGTATTTAAAACAAAAGAAGAAATGATAGAATATATAAAATATTTATGTAATAAATATCCAATAAAATCAGTAGAAGATGGATTAGCAGAAGAAGATTGGGAAAGTTGGAAAAAGCTAACTGAGAAACTATCAGATAAAATTCAACTTGTGGGGGATGACTTGTTTGTAACAAATATTAAGAGGTTAGAAAGAGGAATAAAAGAAGGAGTAGCAAATGCAATATTAATAAAACCAAATCAAATAGGAACATTAACAGAAACATTAGAAACTATAGAAAGGGCAAAGGAAAAAGGCTATAAAACTATAATATCACATCGTTCAGGAGAAACAGAAGATACAACAATTTCAGATTTGGCAGTAGCAGTAAATGCAGGTCAGATAAAAACTGGTGCACCTTGCAGAACAGATAGAGTTGCTAAATATAATAGATTGCTTAATATAGAGAATAATGAATATAATTATTATAAAATATAGAACTTTAAACGTATGTTTACAAATTTTAAAGTGAAATTCATATAAAGAAAATAGATAGACTTGAAAATATTTTTAAATGAACATTTTTAATGTCCATTTTTCTAAAAGAAATTTAGTGGATTTACATATTGGTTGTCTAATCTAAAACCTAGATGCAAATGACAGCCAGTAGTTGCACCATTTGTTGGATTACCGTCTGAATCTTTATATGTATTTCCGTGGAACTCCATAGACATTTTTAGGTCCAACTAAAGCTATAATTTGTCCTTGTGTAATAGAATCCCCAACTTTAACCAAAAAATTGGGATCTATATGGCAGTAGCTAACTTTTAAGTTATCAAATGAAAGAGTCAGAGTATATCCACCAGCACCTAAAAAATTTGCAAATGTAATTGTACCATCGTGTAAGGCAATTAACTTAGTACCTTGTGGAGCAGGAATATCACAACCATAATGAAAGCTTGATGCACCACTAGTTGGTGCATTTCTTTTTCCGAAAGGAGAACTTAATCTAGTATATCCAGGTATTGGCCATACGAATCCATTTTGGTTTATTTCTAGATTTTCATTAATTTGGGAATTGCTTGAACTATTTATATTTGAATTGCTTATTATTGGAATAAAAAATATAGCAATGAAAATAATTAATACTAAAAATATTGAAAAAAATTTTTTAATTAAGTTTTTTATAAAATCACCTCCAGAGTATTTACTAAAACTATTTTAGCAGTAGAGAGATAAAAAAGCAATAATAAAAAAACGACAAAAAATGACAAAAATAATGTACAAAATTAAAAGTATAATGTAAAAAAAATCTTGAAAATCCCTTTAAAGTATGTTATACTGGCAAAGGTTACATAATTTCATAAAACTGTAATGATTATAACAGTGAAAGGAGGATAGTATAATAGCTTACACTATATCATAATACAAAAGGAGAAAAGACATGGAAGAAAGAGATGTAGTAACAATTACATTAAAAGGAGAAGAAACCAAAAAATATTTTTTAGATAGGATAGGTAGAAGTTTTGGAGTTACATTTAAAAAAATTCCAAAAGAACCAATAATCCTTGAGGAAAAAGGTGGAAAAAAGAATTCAGTAGAAATGTTTTCTGATTTATTGGAATTGAAACTTATTAAGGATGTTTCTTTTGAGACATGCTGCTGTGATGAAGAAGAAATAGAAGTACCAAAAGTTTCAAAAGAAGTAAAAATAGATCAAATAAGCTTAATAACAGATAACATTGAGGAAAATGATGCATCTGTTGAAAAGAAAAATGTTTCTAAACACAGAGGCCAAAATCGAAGAAAAATAATTAATTATCTCAGCAAAAAAGGGGAAGAAACATTTTCTAGTAGAGATGTAGCTAATGAGTTAAATATTTCTTACATTACAACAAAAAGAATTTTAGAAAAATTGGTAGAGGAAAAATATCTTGAAAAACAGATAATATCTGCAAGAAAAACTAAATATTTTGTGATACTTCAGAACAATGAAAGGAAGAATAATTTAGAGGAGCAAAAAAGAAAAAATGAAAATATAGATGAATCTGTTAAAAATGAAAAAGCTTCTCAAAAAGTAGACAATGATTGGGCTGAAAAGGGAATGATTTATGACAGTGGAAACATGGAATATGAATTAATTAGTTAAGAATTATTAATATTTGAACAAAATGAGAAAGAAGGCATACTATGGAAAAAACAGATATTATAATAATTGAATTTAAAGGTAGAAAAGCAAAAGAATATATTCTTAATAAAATGACAAAAGGCTCAGGAATCCGATTTAAAGAGATTCCGAAAGAATCAATAATTGTTGAAGAAACAGGTAAAACCACGAGAACAAATGAGATTTTTGATGATTTAATAAATTTAAAGATTATTGATGAAGTAGAGTTTAAAACTTCAAAGCCGGATGAAATTCCTGAAAACTCAACTGAAATTGAAATAGCCAAAAAAGAAAAGATGACTAAAGGACTTGGTAATACACAAATTGAAGTGCTTAAATTTTTAAAAGAACATCACGAAGAAAAGTTTTCTATTAAAGAATTATCGATTGCAATGGAGATTGACATGTGGAATGCAGAAAGAATATTAAAAAACTTGGACAAGAGAAATCTTATTGAACGAGTGAGAATGTGTGGAGTGGATGAATACTTTTTTCTCCCTGAAGAAATAGGTAAAAATGTCGAAAATCAAGAAGAAAAAGAGTTGAGTGAAAAAAATCAAGGAAAAAATGAGCTTGCTGAAGAACTTCAAGTAGAAAAAATGTCTACTGAAGAAATTCATGAGGAAAAAGAAACTACTGAAGAGGGCTATGATAAAAAAGAATCTGCGGAAGAATTCAAGGAAGAAAAAAGACCAGATGAAAAAAAGCAGAAGGAAACAAACAACTCTGAAGAAGTCTTAAGAGCAGAAAAGAGAAGAAAAATTGCAATTGAGAAACAAACAGATGTGACCAAAAAAATATTAAAAATGTTTCTGGTTCCAAAATATGATCATATCTTAAATGAAATTTTCGAGAAATCAACCTTTAATGTTGAAGCATTAAGAAAAAAATTTGATTATGCAGATTGTGAAACACTTACGAAAGTAATCAAAGTTCTTGATGAAGAAGCAATAAAATATGATGAAGCAAATGATGGAACATATAATGTAGAATGTGCTTGGAGAGAATA
The DNA here is from genome assembly GCA_934169775.1 of uncultured Clostridia bacterium. GTDB lineage: Bacteria > Bacillota > Clostridia > TANB77 > CAG-508 > CAG-269. The sequence goes on along the minus strand of CAKPOI010000018.1, from coordinate 17,256 downwards.
TGCTAGAAAAAGACTAAAAGAGAATTTGACAGATGAAAATTTTTCTTCAAAGGAAATTATTGAAGAACTAGTAAAAAAAGGATTAATCTATGAAAAAGAAAAAGATAACTTTGAACTTATAATGTAAAGCTATTATACTAAAACACCACTTGGGTACTGTAGTACTTGGGTGGTGTTTTTCGTATGTTATTAATGTTTGCTTTTGTTTTAAGAAAAATATGTAAAAATAGCAGATTATAATTCTGTTATTTTTGCATTTCACGATAGCTATTTCCCCATTGGACCATAGAGTTTAATACAGGCTTTAAACTCCAGCCAGTATCTGTAAGAGAATATTCAACTCTGGGAGGGACTTCAGCAAAAACTTCACGATGGACAAGATTCGATTTTTCCATATCTCTTAAATTATTAGTAAGAACTTTTTGACTAATTCCATTAAGTGATTTGCGGAGTTCTCCAAATCTTTTAGTTCCAGTTAATAAATCTCTAATAATTAAAATTTTCCATTTATCTCCGATAAGTCCCATTGTAATTTCAACAGGACAAGAAGGTAGTTCTTGTTTCATTATAAATACCATTCCTTTCTAAAATGTGTGTAAACTTTTTAATTCTTTCAAACTAAATTAGATTTTTTTCTTTATGATGATTATAACAAAATATAAATTGATTGTAAATGATATAACATAATAAAATCAGTAATAGTGTCAATTTACATGTAACATTCAAAAACAATAATAAAAAAATATATCTTGTAAAGTGCTAAAATACTAAAAGGTTACTTTTAGGTAATTATGAAACAAAAAAGTGCCTACTTTACAAACAAAAAGATGTAAAGTAAAATAATTATAGAATTAAAAAATAGAGTAGCTACTATATATTTAATAAAAAATGAGGAGTGTATAAAATGGAAGTTTCAAAAATGAATTTAGAAAAAGGATTTATAGATATTTATAATTTTGGAGATATTAAATTACATTGCTATCAAACAAATGATTTAATGAATGATGAAAGCTATATATTAGAAAATAATGAAAATGTGTTATTAGTAGAATTTCCAGCATTTTATGATAATTTAGAAGAGTTTGAAAAATATGTAAAAGGTTTAAAAAAGAATATTGTAGGAAAAGTGTTTTCAGATCATCCAAATGGAGGAACAATACTTAAAGATATAAAAGGATATGCTTCAGAAGGAACAATAAAATCAATGAAAGAAGGGACAATACATAATTTAGTAACCGGATTTGAAAAATCATTTAATGGAGCATTTGCAAAAGAATTTCATGAAATAACAGATGTTTTAAAAGATGAAAGAGTTGATATTGGTGGATTTGAGCTAAAAATAACATATCATGATGAAAATATTGAAATAGAATTCCCGCAAATAGCATGTGTGTATACACATATGTTGGGACATGATTGTCATTCAATAGTTGCAGGGGAAGGACATGCAAATCTTATTATACAACAATTAAAAAGATATAAAGAAAATGGATATAATTTAGTATTATCAAGTCATTACACACCAGAAACATTAAAAGATGTTGATACAAAAATTGCTTATCTTGAAGAATTAAAAATATTAGCAAAAGAAAGTGAAAATGTAACTGATTTTGAAAATAAAGTAAAAGAAAAATATCCAGAATATAGTGGATTAAATTATTTAGACATGACAGCAGGATGTTTCTTCCCACAAAATTAAAGACATTAATAAAGAATTGTGCTATAATTAGTGCAATTCTTTATTATATTATAAAAATAACAATTAAATACTATATTGAAAGGAGATATATATGTATCATGATAATAAATACAGGAATGAGAACAGACATACCAGCATTTTATTCAAAATGGTTAATGCATAGAATACGAGAGAGATTTGTATTAGTAAGAAATCCATATTATCCATCACAAGTAACTAAATATAGTTTATCATCTAAGGTAGTAGATTGCTTGGCGTTTTGTACTAAAAATCCAGAGCCTATGCTAAAATATTTAGATGAACTTGATATTTATAAACAGTATTGGTTTGTAACAATTACACCATATGGAAAAGAAATAGAGCCAGCTGTACCAGATAAAGAGAAAGTGATAGAAAGTTTTAAAAAATTATCTAACCATGTAGGAGTAGAATCAATTGGATGGAGATATGATCCAATTTTTATAACTAAAGATTTTGATGTAAAAAAGCATATACAGTGTTTTGAAAAAATAGCTAGTCAATTAAAAGGTTACACTCATAATTGCACTATTAGTTTTTTGGATTTATACGAAAAAGTGAAAAGAAATGCACCAGATTTAAGACCACCTACAAAAGAAGAACAAACTCAAATAGCGTTAAGTTTTGCAAAAATAGGAAAAGCAAATAATATTACAATTCATAGTTGTTGTGAAAAAACTTTTTTATCGGAATATGGATTAAAATGTAATGGTTGCATGAGCCAAGAAATCATTGAAAAATCAATAGATTGCAAATTGGAGCCTCCAAAAAGGAAGAATTTGAGACAAGAATGTAATTGCCTTATGGGCAATGATATTGGTAGTTATAATTCTTGTGGACACTTATGCAAGTATTGTTATGCTAATGATAATAAAAATCTAGTTATTGAAAATATGAAAAGACATGATGAAAATTCTCCTTTTTTAATAGGAAATGCTGAAAGTGGGGATAAAATAACAGAAGCTAAACAAAAAAGCTGGATTGTTAGTAAAAATGAGCAAATTAGTTTTATTTGAAGTGCTTGTAGGTCTATAGTTTAAATAAAATTTTATAAATAATATAGACAGAATTAAGATAATATTGTAGGCGTTTATCTAGTTATAACATTTGACAACCATACCGATTTGATGTATAATATGGGTATGGTTATCAAAAAAAGAAGGTGATTTTTAATGGATAATATAGAAAAAATTAAAGAATTAGTACAAAATAATAATGGCATACTATTAGCAAAAGAGGCACAAAAAAATGATATTCATAGACAATATATAAGGCAATTAGAAGAAACAGGATATTTGAAAAAAGTATCAAAAGGAGTGTATGCAGAAAAAGATAAAGAAATAAATGAATTTTTTATCTTAGGACAAAAATATAAAAAAGGAATCTTTTCACATAATACAGCATTATACTTTTATGACTTAACAGACAGAACACCGATAAGAATAGATATGACATTTCCAAGTTATATAACTGTACATGATAAATCTATAAAGGTTCATTATATAAAGAAAGAAAAACATCTTTTAGGATTGAAAGAGATGAGATTACAAGATGGAACAACAATACAAATATACGATATGGAAAGAACAATATGTGATATTATTAGAGATAGGAATAAGATAGATCCACAAATATTTAATGATGCTATAAAAGGATACATTAAGAAAAAAGAAAAAAATCTAATTTTATTATATGAATATGCAGAACAATTTAAAATACAAAATATATTGAAGAATTATATGGAGGTGCTATAATTGAAAAGAAATACAATGAGTTTTAAAGCTATAATAAATAACATGGCAAAAGAAAATAATGTAGCAGCACAATCAGTTTTACAAACATATAAGTTAGAAAGACTATTAGAAAGAATATCGATTTCAAAATATAAAGATAATTTTATATTAAAGGGAGGAATGTTAATATCTGCAATGCTTGGAATTGATAGTAGAACTACAATGGATATGGATACAACAATAAAAGGCTTTCCATTAACAAAAGATAATATTACAAATATTATGGATGAAATATGTAATATAGAAATTGATGACAATGTGACATTAAAAATTAACAAGGTTGAATTAATTAGAGAAGATGATGACTATGGTGGGTATAGAATTACATTTGAAGCAAAATATAATAATGAAATGCCAGTTATAATGAAAATAGATATTACAACAGGAGACAAAATTACATATAAAGAAATCGAGTATAGTTTTACATTAATGTTAGAAGATAGAAAAATACAAATATGGTCATATAATGTAGAAACTATCATTGCCGAAAAATTTGAAGCTATTGTAAAAAGAGGGGTGCTTTCAACAAGAATTAGGGATTATTACGATGTTTATATGCTTATAAATACTCAAAACAAAATTATTGATAAAAAAACCATAAAAGATGCGATAACTTTAACAGCACAATATAGAGAAACAAGTGAAATAATAAAGGATTGGAAGAAGATAGTGGAGAAAATCGCAAATGATAGTAAAATGCGACAACAATGGAAAAGGTATCAAAAAGATAATTTTTATGCTGAAGAAATAGAATATAATGATTTAATAAATGCTATAAATAAAGTGGGGAGAATCTTTGATAATTAATATTTTGAACTAACAACTAGCTAATAAATATTCCAATTATATTATATAAATAAAAAGTAATTTATTTAAAAAAATACTACACAAATATGAAATAATGTGATACAATAAAAGACGAAAATTATAAGATAAAGGATAGAAACCTTGAAAATACGATAAAATACAAAGAGGAGGAGAGAGATATGTCAGGACATAGCAAATGGCATAACATACAAGCCAAAAAAGGAAAAGCTGATGCAGCAAGAGGAAAAATATTTACAAAGTTAGGAAGAGAATTACTAATAGCAACAAAAGAAGGAGGACCAGATCCTGCAGGAAACTCAAAATTAAAAGCAGTAATAGCAAAGTGCAAAGCAGCAAACATGCCAAATGACACAATAAACAATGCAATAAAAAAAGCATCAACAAGTAATGAAAACTATGAAGAAATAGTATATGAAGGATATGGACCATGTGGAGTTGCAGTAATAGTGGAAACATCTACAGACAATAAAAATAGAACTGCAGCAGATGTAAGACATGTATTTGATAAAGCAGGAGGAAACTTAGGAACATCTGGATGTGTATCATATATGTTTAATAAAAAAGGAATAATAGTAATAGAAAAAGCATCAACAGAAATGTCAGAAGATGATATAATGATGTTAGCTTTAGATGCTGGTGCAGAAGACTTTTCAGCTGAAGAAGAAGTATATGAAATAACTACAGAACCATCAGACTTTACAGCAGTAAGTGAAAGATTAGAAGAAGCAGGTCTAGAATTCTTAGATGCAGGAGTTCAAATGGTTCCAACTACAACTGTTCAATTAGATGAAAAAGGTGTAGAAAAAATGGAGAGATTGTTAGAAAGACTTGATGAATTAGATGATGTAGCTAATGTATATCACAATTGGGAAGAATAATAAATTATAATAATTTTATATAAATAGTTCTAAATAAAAAAAGAAAGCATATAATACTACAGTAATGGTATTTATGCTTTCTTTTGTTGAAAAATAATTACAATTTTGACTGCGTTAAACTTCATTTTAAATTTAATCAGTGTACAATAAGTACGCCTCATAAATTTTAAATTTGTTTTCCTTGTCAAAATTTAATTCTTTTCCAACAAATAAAAATATGGGAATAATTACAATTTTGACTGCGTTAAACTTCATTTAAAATTTAATCAACGTACCATTGTATGCCTCATAAATTTTAAATTTGTTTTCCTTGTCAAAATTTAATTCTTTTCCAACAAATAAAAATATGGAAATAATTACAATTTTAGAAAGGAAAAAAACAGTGGAACAGATAATGATGTATTTTCCAATAAATATAGTAAATATGATAGAAGAGGCAGCAAGGCAAAATCCACAAATAGAAATATACAAAAAAGCAATAGAGATAAGAATAAAAATCCAAATGCCAATAATCATAAAATTAAGGGAAATAGACATAGTAATTCAATATCAAGTAACAGAAAAGGACATGCTGTATATTGTACAAAAGATAAGTGAAAACTCAATATATGCATATAAAGAGCAGATATCCCAAGGGTATATAACAATAAGAGGAGGCCATAGAGTAGGGATAACGGGAACATGTGTAATAGAAGACGGAAAAGTAAGTAATATAAAATATATATCAAGTTTAAATTTCAGAATAGCAAGAGAAATAAAAGGATGTAGTCAAAAAATTTTAGGAGATATAATAGACGCAGAACACAACACAATCTATAATACTTTAATTGTGTCACCACCAGGCAAAGGAAAAACGACAATACTAAGAGATGTAATAAGAAACATAAGCAATGGAATTCCAGAAATAAAATTTAGGGGAAAAATATGTGGAGTAGTAGATGAAAGGGGAGAAATTGCAGCAATGTATAAAGGAGTTCCACAAAATGATATAGGAGTTAGAACAGATGTTATAGAAAATGTATCAAAATTTCAGGGAATGCAAATTTTGATACGTTCTATGGGACCAGAAGTAATTGCATGTGATGAAATAGGTACAAAAGAAGATGTACAAGCTATTCAATATGCAATATGCTCAGGAGTAAAAGGAATTTTTACAATGCATGGAAAAGATATGTCAAATATAAAAGCAAATCTTGAAATTAATAAATTAATAGAATCGAAGTTGATAGAGAAGATAATTTTTTTAGGAGGATAAAGTTGAAAAATAATTACAATTTTGGCTGTGTTAACTTTTATTTAAAACGCGGTATGCGCCCTTGCCTTTTAAATAAAAGTTGCCTTGCCAAAATTTAATTCTTTTCCAACTAATCAGAGCCTTTAGAAAGGAATGTGATAAAATGAATATAGTAAAATACATTATGCTAATTTTGCTATGGTTAGCAATGAGTCTTATAGGAAAAATAATTGCAAAAAAATATAATTATAGAGTAGAAGAATTAGAAGAAATAAAAAATGCATTAAATATATTTAAGAATAAAATAAAATTTACATATTCTCCAATAGGAGAAATTTTTGAAGAAATAAGTCAAAATACAACGATAAAAAATATAGAAGATATATTTGTACATGCAAAAAATAATATGAATACTCAAACTGCAGGTGATGCTTGGAACAAAGCACTAGAAGAAATAAACACCAATATGAAAGAAGAAGATATAAAAAAATTAAAAAGTTTATCTAAAATGTTGCGGCAGCTCAGATGCAGAAGGTCAAGTAAGTCAAATAGAGCTCACAGAAGAATTTTTAGAAGTTCAAATACAAGATGCAATACAAGAAAAAAACAAAAATGAAAAGCTATATCAAAAGCTTGGAACAATAGGAGGACTAGCACTGGTAATAATTTTAGTTTAAAGGTTTAATACAAATATTTTTTAAATAAAATATGAAAGGAATGATATCTAATGGATATTAATTTACTATTCAAAATAGCAGCAATAGGAATTTTAGTAGCGGTATTGCATCAAGTATTAGTAAGAGCAGGAAGAGAAGATCAGGCAATGATGACAACTTTAGCAGGGCTAGTAATTGTATTAACAATGGTAATAAAGGAAATAAGTGGTTTATTTGATACTGTAAGAACATTATTTAATTTATAATTCTTTTCTAATTAGATTTGCTAAACTGAGAAAGGAATGTGATAAAAATGGAAGTTATAAAAATTATAGCAATAGCATTAGTAGCACTTATTCTTATAATATTATTAAAACAATATAAACCAGAATTTGCATTATACATAAGTTTACTTACAGGAGTACTAATACTTTTGTTAGTGATGGACAAGCTAACAGGAATTGTACAATTAATACAATCTATTTCAAATAAAGCAAATATAAATAATCAATTTATAACAATATTAATCAAAATTACAGGAATAGCTTTTTTGTCAGAATTTGCAGTAAGTATTTGCAAAGATGCAGGTGAATCAGCAATAAGTAGTAAAATAGAATTAGGTACAAAAATTATAATAATATCAATGTCTATACCAATAATATCAAGCTTATTAGAAATTATTTTAAAAATATTACCTTGAAAGACAAAAGTCAACATTAATAACATTAGCACTTATTAGAACATTTTAAAGTTCGCGTATTTGTTTGCACGCGAAATTTGCAAAGCAAAATACATAATATGCACAATAATATAAAAATAGGAGGAAATGTAAATGTGAAATCAAAAGCATTAAAAATAGTAATATTGACAATTTTTTTTATACATATTTTTAGTTTAAATACATTTGCAGCAAGTACAGATGAAGAAATGATAAACTCGCAAAAAGAGACATTTGGAATAAGTAGTTTTATAGAAAATGCTAGTAAATATACTGGAGAATTTTTTGAAGGAATAGATATAAATTCAATGTTAAATAGTGCAATAAAGGGAAATATTGATAATAGCACATTATACAAAAAAATAATAAATCTATTAGGTAAAGAAGTAAAAACAGGAATAAAAAGTTTGGTAAGTATTTTAATCATCATAGTAATACATAGTATATTAAAATCAATAAGCGAAAATTTACAGAATGATAATGTTTCAAAAATGATTTATTATGTACAATACATAGCAATAGTAACAGTTATTATGAATAATTTTTCTGATGTAATATCAATGGTAAAAGAAACTGCAACAAATTTGGTTGGATTTATGAATTCATTAATTCCAATATTAGTATCATTAATGCTATATACGGGAAGTATAACAACCAGCAGTATTTTAGAGCCTGCAATATTGTTTATGATAAATTTCATAGGAAATATAATTCAAAGTTTTTTAATACCAGCAGTGTTAATTGCAGCAACTTTAAGCATTGTATCAAAAATAGGGGAAAAAGTGCAAATAGATAAAATATCGAAAACATTTAATTCAGGTATTATATGGATTTTAGGAATTATACTAACAACATTTGTTGGAGTTATTTCTTTAGAAGGAACACTATCAAGTAGTATAGATGGAATTACAGCTAAAACAGCAAAAGCAATAGTTAGTAGTAGTATACCAATAGTAGGAAAAATCCTAGGAGATGCTGTAGATACAGTTTTAGGATGTGGAATTATATTAAAAAATGCAATAGGGGTAATAGGAGTAATAATCATTATAGGAATATGTATAATGCCAATTTTGAAAATAGCAATATTAACAGTATCTTATAAAATTCTAGCAAGTGTAAGTGAGCCAATAGCAGATGCAAAAATAATAAAATTATTAGAGCAAATAGGAGATATATTTAAAGTACTTTTGGCAATTTTGTGTTCAATATCAGTTATGGTTATTGTGGGAACAACATTAGTTATAAAAATATCTAATAGTGGAATGATGTATAGATAGTTTGATTTTTAAGTAAAGAGTTAAAAATAGAAAGAGGGATACTAATGATAGCATATTTTAGTGAATGGGCCAAGAACTTGACTTTAGCTGTAGTTATAGTTTCTTTATTTGAAATGTTGCTTCCAAACAATAAAACAAAAAAATATGTAAAAGTAGTTATGGGATTATATATTTTGTTTAATATAATGTCACCATTTGTGAAAAAAGATTTTTCATTTGAATTAGAAAATGTTATTGAAAATAGCAAAAGCAAAACTGTATCTACAGAAGTGGTTAATCAAACATCAATGGATACAAGATTAAAGCAAATCTGTAAAGAAGAACTGGAAAAAGATATTACAAAAAAGGTTGAGAAACAAGGGTATGTAGTAGAAAATTGTAAAGTTGATGTAAAAATAGAAGAAGATACAAATATAAAAAAGATAACTTTAAAGGTAAAAAAATCAAATGAAGAAATTCAAAAAGAAGAAAAACAGGAAGAAAATGATATACAACAAAAACTTGTAAAAGAGGTTCAAAAAATAAAGAAGGTACAAATAGGTGATAGTAACCAAGAAAATAAAAATGTAGATGAAAATTTATCAGCACAGGACATATCTAATATTAAAAATTTTTTAATTAAAGAATATGAGGTGAATGAAAAATGTTTAAAGATAAATTAAACAAACTTATAGAAAAGGATAAAGAGGAAGGAAACAACAAAAAGAAAATAGAAAATTTAGTTTTTTTTGTTGTAGTTTTGATAATAACGATTGTGGTTATAAATGTAATTTGGAATGATAAAAATATATCAAAAGATACAAAAGAAGTAGATAATAATAAAAAATTGGCAGCAGCAAATCAGGTTCAAATTCAAACAGGGCAAGTATCACAAGAACAAACTCTCTCCCAAAAGTTAGAATCTATACTTAGTAAGATACAAGGTGTTGGAGATGTAAATGTTTTTATAAATTATTCGGAATCTAGTGAAGTTGTTGCTATGTATAACGAGAATTCTAAAAGTAGTACAACAGAGGAAACAGATACTTCTGGAGGAGTTAGAAAGGTGCAAGAAACAGATTCACAAAAGGATGTTATTTTTCAGGAAAACAATGGTGTAAAAACACCTATGACAAAAAAGGTTGTTGAACCTAAAATAGAAGGTGCTATTATAACTGCTAAAGGTGCAAGCAATATTGATGTGAAAACTAATATAATTCAAGCTGTAGAAGCGGCAACAGGTTTAGCAACACATAAAATACAAGTTTTTGAAATGCAATAGAAATTTAATGTTAAATAAAGTTATTTTTATTGCTAAATGGAAGAATGGTGATTGGCTAAATAATTATAAAAACTAGAATAGGAAAAATTTAAAATAAAAAATAATAAAGTTTTCTAGAATGAAAACAGAAAAGAGGTACATATGAATTTTCTAAAGAAAAATCAAATATTACTTTATGTAATAGCATTTATGTTAGTAACAGCAGGATATTTAAACTATACAACAAAAGATCATGATGTAAGTGATATTTTACAAACAACTACAAAAGCAGAAGAATTAGCAGGAACAGAAAATATAGGTGATGCAAGATTAGTAAGCAGTCAAGTAAATGAAACAACAGAAGAAAATAATACAACAACTGGATCAGAAACAACAACGAGTGAAAATAATTCAAATGAAGTAAATAATACAGCAAATGTAGTTAATGAAATAGCAAATGCTAATACAAGTGAAAATGAAGAAAAGAATAATAAAACTGTAACAAACAATAGCAGTGGTACAACTGAACAAACCAACAATAATACACAAGCTAATGAAACAACTAAGCAAACAACAGCAAATGTTTCATCAGATGATTATTTTTCAAAATCAAAATTAGAAAGAGATACAATGTATTCTCAAATGTTAGAATCTTATGAAAATGTGTTAAATGGTATAAATTCTTTGGAAACGCAAAAACAATCAGCTTCTGAAGAAATAAAAAAGATTAATAATACTAAAAATGGTATAATGATTTGTGAGAATTTAATTGCAACTAAAGGATTTAGCAAATGTGTTATTTTTGTTAATGGAGAAAGTGTTAGTGCAATTATTGGTGCACAAGAATTAAAACAGGAGGAGATTTCTCAGATTCAAAATATTCTTTCTCGTGAACTTAATGCTAAGATTGAAAATATACATATTTCATTAAAGTAAAGAGGTGTTTTTGGGGTTACAGCAAAGTTTTATAAAAAAATTCACATAAAACTTGAAAAAAAAACAAAAATCATGTATTATATGGAAGAAAGATAGAAGAAAAAAATAAAATTGCAAAGAAAAGGAAAGTGATCAAACATGAAATCCAATTTTTTCAAGTACATATTTGCAATATTTGTCATATGCATAATGGTTTTTGCAGTATACAAAATAAAAACAGAAGAAAAAAAGGACGAGCAAGAGCAAGCAACAGTAGGAACAGAAGAAAAGAAAATAACAGAGCTTACATTAGGAGTAGCATCACTAGATAGCACAAATCCAATATTAAGTCAAAACAAAAACATACAAGACATATCAAAATTAGTATATGAACCATTAATTCAAATTACATCAGATTACAAAGCAGAAGGATGTCTGGCAAAAGAATGGGCAAAACAAAATGCAACAACTTATATAATAAAATTAAAAGAAAATGTAAGATGGGCAGACGGAGAAAAATTCACAGCAGATGATGTAAAATTCACAATAGATGCAATAAAAAATTCAAATTCAATATATACATCACAAGTGCAAAACATTGATAGTATAGATATAACAGATGATTACACATTAAAAATAAATTTAAACAAAGAAGTTCCATTTTTTGAATATCAATTAACATTTCCAATAATGTCAAGTCAATTTTTTCAAGATAAGCAATTTAATGCCGGAATAGTACCAGTAGGGACTGGAATGTATAAATATACAGATGTACAATCAACCCATTTAACTTTGGAAAAAAACAATAATTGGTGGAACACAAAAACGAATCTAACATTAACAAAAATAACAATAAATCTATACTCATCACTAGCAGAGCTATATAATAGTTTTAAAATGGGAAACATAGATATAATAGATACAGATAATAGCAATTTACAAGAATATATAGGAACTATAGGATATGCAAAAAAAGAAATGAAAGGTAGAGAACATGTATTTTTAGCTTTAAATAATGCGAATAATTTTCTATCAAGAAAAGAAGTAAGAAAAGCAATATCATATTCTATAGATAAAACTAATATAGTATCAAATATATTTAACAATCAGTATTTCACTTCAAGTTTTCCATTAGATTATGGTTCATGGATTTATCAAGAACAAGATGCAAGTGCAGGATATAATCCAGATCAAGCTAAAAAAATTTTAATAGATGGTGGATGGACATACAAAAGCAACTATTGGCAAAAAATTGAAAACTACAAAACACAAAAATTGCAATTAAGTCTTGCAGTAAGAGCAAGTGATTCAACAAGAGTAGCAGTTGCACAAAATATTGCTGCACAGCTAGAAAATCAAGGAATACACGTAAGTGTAGTACAATTAACTGATGAGCAATATTATAATAGCATAAATACTAAAAATTATGATATGATTTTATGTAGTATAAATCTTTCATTAACACCAGATTTAACAACATTTTTAGGTGATAATAATATGGCAAATTATCAAAATGACGAAGTGAAATCAATAATGAATGAAGTAAAAAATACAACAGATGAAAGCACATTAACAAATAAATATAAAAAATTAGCAGAAATTTATAAAGAAGATATACCATATATAAGTTTATATAATAATAAGTTTACTGTAGCTTATAATACAGGTTTAAAAGGCGATGTAACGCCAAATTGGTATAGTATATTTTATCATGTATCAGACTGGTATAAATAAATTTTTGAAAAAGTATTGACAAAACAAAAATTTGGTATATAATACATTTATCAAACAAAAGTTTTATAAAAATAAGGAGGAAAAAATAATGGCAGAAAATATAGACAAGAAAAAAGCACTAGAAACAGCACTAAGCCAAATTGAAAAACAATTCGGAAAAGGTTCTGTAATGAAATTAGGAGATTACAAAGCAATGGAAGTAGAAGCAATTCCAACAGGAGCATTAAGCTTGGATATGGCTCTAGGAATTGGCGGACTTCCACGTGGAAGAATAATAGAAATATATGGGCCAGAGTCATCTGGAAAAACAACATTAGCATTACATGTAGTGGCAGAAGCACAAAAAGAAGGTGGAGAAGCAGCATTTATAGATGCAGAACATGCATTAGACCCAGTATATGCTAAAAAATTAGGAGTAGATATAGATAATTTAATAGTTTCACAACCAGATACAGGTGAACAAGCGTTAGAAATAACAGAAAGTTTAGTAAGAAGTGGAGCATTAGATGTAATTGTAGTAGACTCTGTTGCAGCATTAGTACCAAAAGCAGAAATTGATGGAGATATGGGAGATTCTCATATGGGATTACAAGCAAGATTAATGTCTCAAGCGTTACGTAAACTTGCTGGAGCTATCAATAAATCAAAAACAGTTTTAATATTTATAAATCAATTAAGAGAAAAAATAGGAGTAATGTTTGGAAATCCAGAAACAACAACAGGAGGAAGAGCATTAAAATTCTATGCATCAGTTAGATTAGATATAAGAAAAACAGAAAACATTAAACAAGATGGAGAAATAAAAGGAAGCAGAACAAGAGTAAAAGTAGTAAAAAATAAAGTAGCACCACCATTCAGAGAGGCAGAATTTGACATAGTATATGGAGAAGGTATTTCAAGAGCAGGAAATATATTAGATATGGCTGTAAATATGGACATAATAGAAAAGAGTGGCTCTTGGTTTAGCTATAATGGAGAAAGAATTGGACAAGGTAGAGAAAATGTAAAGAAATACTTAAAACAAAATCCAGAAATACTAGATGAAGTAGAAAGCAAAGTAAGAGCAAATGCAGAAAAGGCATTTGAAGAAAGCTTAGGAGAAGAAATACCAGAAATAGACATGGATGATGGAGAAGAATAATATAAGGAGTTATAATGTACAATATAGAGGAATTTGATCAGCAAAAAACAAAGGTGTTAAAATATATCTTATTCAAAAAAAGAACAGAACAAGAAGTCAGGAATAAATTTGCTAAAACAATGCCAGAAGACTTATTAAATGATATTATAGATTATTTAAAAGAAGCAAAATATATAAATGATGTTGAATACATAGAAAAAACTATAAATAATTATAAAGCATTAAAAAACTTATCTATTAGAGAATTAAAATATAAACTGATGGCAAAAGGTTTAGATAAGGACGACATTGAAAATTATATGTATGATAATAGAGAAGAGTTAGAAGAATACGAAAAAAAATCAGCAGCAAATATATTGTATAAGAAACAAGGCTCAGCAGAACCAGAAGAAATAATACAATATCTTATGAAAAAAGGATATAAAACAGAAAATATCAGAAAAGCAATATCAGAAATGGAAGAAGGATAATTATGCCAACAATCTTAACTTTAGAAACAAAAAAATATTCTATAAAAATAGATAATTTTGAAGGGCCATTAGATTTATTAATATTTCTAATAGAGAAAAATAAAATGAATATATATGATATAAACTTAACTGAAATAACAGATCAATACATAGAATACTTAAATGCTATGGAAGAAATGAATTTAGAAATAGCAAGTGAATTTTTAATAATGGCATCTTCATTATTATATCTTAAATCAAAAAAGTTATTGCCAAAACAGGAAGATGAAACAGAAGAATTAACTGAAGAAGAATTAATAAGAAGAATTATAGAATATAAAAAATATAAAGAAATGACTAAAGTATTTAAAGAAAATTACTCAAAATTTTCAAAGATGATAGAAAAAAATCAAGAAGAACTAAAATTGCCAAAAAGAAAATTAGAAAAAGAATATGATAAAGAAAAAATACCACAAATATATTCAGCATTAGTGGAAAGGACAAATCAAAGATTAAACCAAAACGCAAAAAACATTGAAAAAATAGCATTAGTAGAAAATTATACTGTAGCTAGTAAAGTAAAAGAAATGTTTAAAGTCCTAGTAAAACAAAAAAGATTTGTATTTAATAGAATGTTTTCTTTAAAACAAAAAAATAAACAAGAAGTAGTAACAGCATTTAGTGGATTATTGGAATTATCAAGAAGAAATAAAGTTCAAACATTACAAGAAGAGATATTTGGTGATATTGTAGTAGAGAAAAAAGTTAATAAATCTTAGGTAAATTGAAAAAATTGTATATTTTTCTAAAAAAAGAATAAAAAAGAAAAAAATGGAAATAATAAGTAAAAGATAAAAAGGAAGAAGGCGAAGAAAATGCTATTCCTAAAAATAATACTTATTATTTCCATTTTTTTTATTTTTATAATAACTTTACAAATTCAAGTAAAAGTAAAACACATAAAATATAATTCAGAAGAATTGAAGGGAAGACGTTTAGAAAACAATTACCAAATAATAATAAAGATATTAACATTAGAAAAAATACCAATATTTAAATTAAAAATAAACAAGGCAAAAATTGAAAAATTAAATAAAAAGACACAAATAAAACAAAAAATAGAAGAAAAAATAAAAAAACAAGATTTTGCAAAAGCAATAGAAATGGAGAAAAAATATGATTTAAAAAAATTGATTCCAGAAATATATAAAAATATAAAATTAGAAGTAAAAAATGTTGACTTAAAAATAGATATAGGTACAGAAAATGTTATGTTAACAAGTTTTATTATCCCGGTAATAAGTACAATTTTAGTTTTTATAGTAAAAAGAAATTTTAAAGTGAAACCAATATATGAAAATAAAAATATTATTAAATTTGAATTAAATGGTATATTTAATGTAAAAATGATACATATTATAAACACAATATGTATATTAAAAAAGAAAAGGAGAGTGTATAAAAATGAGCGAACATCCAATAGAGGGGCTTATGACAACTGCTATGAATAGCATACAAGATATGATAGATGTAAATACTATAATAGGTGAACCTATTGAAACATCTAATAACATTGTAATTATACCAATTTCAAAGGTATCATTTGGCTTTGCAGCAGGAGGAAGTGAATTTAAAGGAGAAACAATTGATGAATATAAAAAAGCAGATAAAGAGGAAGCAATTCAATACAGATTACCTTTTGGCGGAGGAAGCCGGAGCAGGTGTTACAATTAATCCAATTGCGTTTTTAGTTATAACTACAGATAATGTAAGATTAATACCTGTAAATCATTCATCTAGCTTAGATAGACTTATTGATTATATGCCAGATTTAATAGAAAAAACTAACCAGATGATGAATCGTTGTATTCAAAATAAAAAAGATACAACAGAAAAGATAATAAAAGAAATGGGCAAAAAGAATAAAAAAGGAAATGAAAATGGTGTGAAAACAAAAAAGGATTATGAAACACCAGATGAGATAACATATGAGTTTGAGTATGATGAAACACCAAAAAATGAAAATGATGAAGAAGAAAGCGACATGTAAAAATGTTTTAATAAGTACTAATGTTATTAAGGTCCGCTTTTGTTCTATCAATAAAATTTTATAGAATAAAATAAAGAATGCATAGTATATTATTATTTTTTAATACTGTGCATTCAATTATATTTCAAACTATAGTTTAATTAATTTTTTAATTTATTTAATTCTTCAACAGATAAATTAGTAATATTACTGATGACATCTATCGAAAAATTATTTTCTAACATTTTTTTTGCAATTTCTAATTTTTCTTTTTGTATACCTTGTTCTAAGCCTTGTTCTAGCCCCTGTTTTAAACCATCTCTTTTGCCTTCTTCCATACCTCTATCAAAGCCAGCAGCTTCTATAGCATTTTGATCTAAAATATACTTTTCTCTAAGTTCTGCTAAACAACGCTCATGCTCATCTTGACTAATTTCTTCTAATACTTTTTTTGCTTTAACAATTTCTTTATTAGACATATCAATCACCTCAGGACTTTCAATAAATTTGATCCAAGAATTTAAAGCAGCATAATCTGGATTTTCACCTAATTTCTTGAATTTTACTAAGTCTATTGGTACTATAAATATGTAGTTTATTACTACCAATAAATTTACTTTTATTTTATAATAAGAGATAGAATATGT
>CAKPOI010000017.1 GCA_934169775.1 uncultured Clostridia bacterium | reverse complement strand
CCATATATGTCTGATACTTTTAATGTATAGCTTCCATATTGACTTTTTGCTGTTAGTGTTGTTTCTGGTTTTATTTCATATGCATCTGGTACTCCGTCAAAATATTGTTCTAATACTTCTTTTAAATTATTTGATGTAAGTTCTCCAGTTTCATTTCCTACTTGTTTTTCTAGAATTCTTGCTTGTATTTCTTCTATTAGACTTTGTTTTTGTGTTGTGTCTTTTGCTTCTGTTGCCCTTTTTAATATTCCGTTATCTCCACTCAATGCTGCTATTGTTACTCCTGCTAATATTAGAAGTACAATGATTGTAATCACTAATGCTATTAGTGTAATTCCTCTTGTGTTTTTCTTCGTTTTGTTCATCCCAAAATCTCCCTTCTTTTCTTAAATTATTTTTTATTAAGCTTTCAACTTAACAAAAAAGCAAAAAACTAGCTTTACTTACAGTATTAACTATTTTATGGAATTTTATACCTTATTACAAAAACTTTTTTTGTAATTCAATATTGCATTTTTTGTTAGTATATGTTATAAAATTAGCTATATACTTTCACTAAAGTTGAAAGATTAACACTGCATTTTAATAAAAGTTTTTCATCAAATATAACTTATAAAATTACATTTAAAATTTTATTAAAAGGCTTTATTTTTTATATCGCGATTATTCTATCATATAAAAAACAATTATAAAACAAACTAAAAGTACACCATCTTCAGCTTTTATAATTTTTTTCATAAACGTAACTATAACTTATAAAATAAACTTATTTTCTAAAAATTAACACCAAAAACAAAAAAATAACATATTATCTACAAATGCAATTAAAATTACTTATATGTAAATAAGAAATAGGAGGAAATTATATGTCAAATAATAAACACAAAATTGCAATTGTAGGTAGCACAGGAATTGTTGGCAGAACAGTCTTAAAAATACTAGAAGAAAAAAACTTTACAAATTGCGAATATACTCTATTCTCTTCAAATAAATCTGCAGACACCAGACTTTCTTTTTTAGGCCAAACATACATAATTTGTGAATTAACTGAAAATTCATTCGATTCACATTTTGATTACGCAATATTTTGCGCAGGTGGAAAAGTTTCAAAAAAATTCGCACCAATAGCTGTTTCAAAAGGATGTACTGTAATTGACAACAGTAGCATATATAGAATGAATAAAGATGTACCACTAGTCGTGCCAGAAGTAAATCCAGAAAAAATAAAAGAAAATAAAGGAATTATAGCAAATCCAAATTGTTCTACAATACAAGCAGTTATAGCATTAAAACCACTTGATATAAAATATGGAATAAAAAGAATTGTATATTCTACATATCAAGCTGTATCAGGTGCCGGTAGACAAGGAATTTTAGATTTAGAAAATGGACTAAAAGGTGAACCACCTAAGAAATTTCCATATCCAATTATAAATAACTGTTTACCACATATTGATTCTTTTTTAGATGACGGCTATACAAAAGAAGAATACAAAATGATAAATGAAACTCGAAAAATCTTGAACAAACCTTATCTTCCAATCACAGCTACCGCTGTTCGTGTTCCTGTTAAAAACTGTCATTCAGAAAGTATAAATATAGAACTAGAACGTGATTTCGACATTTTTGATGTTAAACAACTATTGCAAAACTCTCCTGGAATTTTAGTAATTGATGAACCATCTAAAAATTATTACCCTATTGCATCTAAAGCAGATGGCAATGATGATGTTTTAGTCGGTAGAATTAGACGTGATTTTAGCGTTCGATCTGGTCTTAATATCTGGGTAGTTGCTGATAATCTTAGAAAAGGTGCCGCTTCTAATGCTGTCCAAATTTTAGAGGTGCTTTTGGGGACGAAGCAAAAAAACACCTTTTAATGCTTTTGGGGTCGGAGCAAAAAAACACTAATGCTTTTTGAGTCCGGCCCCAAAAGCATTAAGTCCGTCCCCAAAACATCTTTAAATTTTTTGTATCATTTTTTCAAATTTGTGCTATAATATAAAAAAGAAAAAACAAAAGAAATGGAGATGGTAAATTTGTCACAACAAAAAGAAGAAATAAACATTCAGCACCTATATGGAAAAGAATGTACATTAACAAAGGAGGAATTTTTAAAAGAATACAAACTCAACGAAAATGGCCTATCAGAAAAACAAGCAGAAGAATTATTACAAAAAGATGGGCCAAATGAAATTAGTCAAGCTAAGCCAAAAAAATGGTACAACTACTTTTTCGGAAGTTTATTTAGTCCATTTAATAGCATTTTAATGGGAATCAGTTTAGTCTTAATTTACACTGACATCATATTACCAGAAACACCTAGTTATGCAAATATAATAGTAATTTTAGTTTTAGTAATAGTCAGCACATTACTAGATTTCATTGAAGAATATCGTTCAAACAGAGCTGCTGAAAAGCTAAAAGAACTAGTTGCAACTTCAACTACTGTAATAAGAGATAAGAAAGAAATTCAAATGCCAATAAGCCAAGTTGTATTAGGAGATGTTATTTCTCTTTCAGCTGGTAGTATGATGCCTGCAGATTTAAGAATCATTGAAGGGAAAGACTTGTATGTTGGACAATCCTCTTTAACAGGTGAATCAGATGCAGTCAAAAAAAATATCAATTCTGAAATTCCATATGACGATATCGATAGTATCACAGATTTAGACACTATTTGTTTTATGGGAACAAGTGTTATAAGTGGTGTTGCAAAAGGTATTGTTATAAAAACAGCTGACTCAACATATTTTTCAAAAATCGCACGTAATATTAGCACAAAACCAAAGACATCATTTCAAAAAGGAATTGAAAGTATAAGTAAATTATTAATACGTTTTATGATAGTTTTAATACCTATAGTATTTTTACTAAACTTCTGGAAGCATGATTTAATTGAAGCCTTTACATTTGCAGTAGCAATTGCTATAGGAATCACACCTTTATTGCTCCCTGTTATATTATCATCTAGTCTTTCAAAAGGTGCAATAAGAATGTCAAAAAAGAAAACAATAGTAAAATCTTTAGACTCAATTCAAAGTTTTGGTGCTATGAACATTTTATGCACTGACAAAACAGGAACATTAACAGAAGATAAAATCGTTTTAGAAAGATACTTAGACATTAAAGGTGATGAAGATCTACGAGTTTTAAAACATGCCTTTCTAAATTCATATTTTCAAACAGGATTAAGAGGAAATATTGATGAAGCTGTTGTAAAACGTGGTCTAGAATATAATATGGGAACTCTTACAAGCAATTATAAAAAAATAGATGAAATACCTTTTGACTTTTCACGTAGACGACTTTCTGTTATTGTTTCTAATCCTGCAGAAACAGGAGAAAAAAAGCAAATGATTACAAAAGGTGCAGTTGAGGAAATTCTAAGCATATGCACACTTGTAGATTATAAAGGACAAGTCTCTCCTATCACAAACGAAATTAAAGATAATATCAAAAAAATCAGTAAAAAAATGAATGAAGATGGCTTGCGTGTAATCGCAGTTTGTCAAAAAAATGATATAAATAATGTAGAAACTTTTGATGTAAGTCTTGAAAAAAACATGATATTAATGGGCTTTATAGGATTTTTAGATCCTCCAAAAGAAAGTGCTAAATCATCTATAGAAAAACTAAATAAAGCTGGTATTCGTGTTATAGTTCTTACTGGAGATAATGCAGAAGTAACCAAATGTATATGTAATAAAGTAGGTATAAAATCAAAAAATATTGTTTTAGGTAACGAACTTGATAAATTACAAGATATGGCCGTTTTAAGAATTCTAAAAAGAACAAACATATTTGCTAAACTTTCCCCTATTCAAAAAGCCAGAATCGTTAGGCTCCTAAAAGAAAATGGTAATGTTGTTGGCTATATGGGTGATGGTATTAATGATAGCCCTTCTTTAAACAACTCAGATGTTGGTATTTCTGTTGACACTGCTGTAGATGTTGCAAAAGAATCAGCAGATATTATCTTACTAGAAAAAGATTTACATGTTTTATTAGATGGAGTTCGTGAAGGCAGACGCACATTCGCAAATTTATTAAAATATATTAAAATGGCTGTAAGCTTTAACTTTGGGGAGGTTTCATCTGTTATTATAGCAAGTATTTTATTTCCTTTTTTACCTATAACACCTATTCAATTATTATTTCAAAGTCTTTTATATGACTTTGGACAACTAACCTTACCTTTTGATAATGTTGATGAAGAATATTTGCAAAAACCTAGAAAATGGAATATAGATAGTTTAAAACACTTCATGCTTTTTATGGGACCTCTTAGCTCATGTTTTGATATGATTGTATTTGCTTCCATGTGGTTCATTTTTGGCATCAGAGATGCCGCTACTTTTCAAACAATTTGGTTTTCTTATGGAGTAGTTTCAAATTTAATTGGTATGCATGTTATTAGAACAGCTAAAGTTCCTTTTATACAAAGTAATGCTAATAAAGTTGTTTACTTTTCTTCAATTTTATTAAGTATTATAGCCATCATAGTTCCATACACTTTCTTAGGCAATATGATTGGCTTAGTTAGTATACCTTTTAAATTTTTAAGTATTATTATTGGTGTTCCTATTCTTTACTGTTTTGTTGCTTTATTTGCTAAAAAAATCTATATTAAAAAGTACAAAGAATGGATTTAGGCATTTTTCATTTCATTATTTTATTTTAGAAATTCTTAGTTTGTGTATTGAACCGAGAAAATTATTAAAACATATAACATTTTTATTTCTTACTTTTAGTAATATATGTATTATTTAAGTCATTCCAAATCATTATAATGACAAAAGAAAAAATCCGTTTCAAAATGATTCGGATTTTTTCTTGGTTCTATTTTAAATATTATTCAGCTGAACCTTCTGTTGTTGTAGCATCATCAGAATTTTCATAAGCTTCTAAGATAGCTTTTTGAATTTTCTCTCTTGTTTCTGGATTAATTGGATGAGCTATATCTTTAAATTCTCCGTTTGGAGTTTTTCTGCTAGGCATAGCAATAAATAATCCATTTTGGCTTTCGATAACTTTGATATCGTGAACTGCGAATTCGTTATCAAAAGTAACAGAAGCAACTGCTCTCATTCTGTTTTCAGAATTAACTTTTCTTAAACGTACGTCTGTTATTTCCATTTTGCGTGCACCGCCCTTTCCTAAAGTATAAATTTTTTGTACATTTTTTATTCATATGTACAATTATATTATTCTATATAAAAATAAATAATCCTTCTTTTTTTTACAATTTTTTTATATTACATTTTTATTACATTAAAATCACAATTTTTTATAAAATTAATAATTATAAATACCTCAACTAATATTAAAAAATAAATTTAAGTCATAATATTCATATAAAAGAATAAAATTTTATCAGACCAAATAGATGAACTTGACGATAATATAATCATAATATGCATATACAAAAATAAAATTAAGTAATGATTTTTACCCCATTCCCAATTCACCCAATCTATAAAATTAAGTATTTTTTTGACTCCGGCCCTAAAAACACTAATGCTTTTTGACTCCGGCCCCGAAAGCACTAATACTTTTTGACTCCGGCCCCGAAAGCATTAACCTTTTACTAAAAGCACCTAAAATTTTATCAAAAAAGCTTGAAATTTGGCACATAAAAGTATATAATCTATCTGTTATGTAAGGGGGAATATGATTAAAATGCCAGAAATAAATAATTTAAGAAAATATAAAAATATACATATGATAGGAATTGGCGGTGTAAGTATGAGCGGTATTGCTGCAATCCTAAAAAACTGGGGATTTCACGTTACTGGTTCTGATAGATGCCAATCTGAAACAACAAATAAATTAAATGAATTAGGTATAAAAGTATCAATTGGACATAATATTAAAGACGTACAAAATTCTGACCTAGTTGTGTATTCAGCAGCAATAAAAGATAGTGACCCAGAAATGCAAGAAGCACATAAAAATAATATTACTACAATGGAAAGAGCTGATTTTCTAGGTAAAATCACACGTTGCTTTACTGATACTATATGCATTTCAGGAACACATGGAAAAACTACTACTACTTCTATGATTTCTTTATGCTTTATGGAAGCTTTAAAAGATCCTAGTATTCAAGTAGGTGCTTATCTAAAACAATTAGACGGAAATTATAGAATTGGAAACAGTGAACACTTTATTATTGAAGCTTGTGAATATGTAGAAAGCTTTTTAAAATTTAGTCCTAAAGCAGAAGTTATATTAAATATTGATAATGATCACTTAGACTATTTTAAAAATTTTGAAAACATAAAAAAAGCTTTTATTAAATATGCAAAATTATTACCAAATGATGGGCTATTAATTGTAAACGCAGATGATAAAAACTGCTTAGACTTATACCAATATACAGATGCTAAAAAAATATGTTATAGTATCACAAACAAAAACGCAGATTTTTATGCTAACAACATAGTATTTGATGATGATGGCTTCCCTACATTTGATGTTTATAAATCAAATGAATTTTACTCTACAATCACATTATCTGTTCCAGGAAAACATAATGTTTTAAATGCTTTAGCTTGTATCTCATTATGTGATTCATATGGCATAGAAAAACAATATATAAAAACTGCTTTAGCAAAATTCACAGGAGCACATAGAAGATTTGAATTTAAGGGTAAAATAAATGGTGCACGTATATATGATGATTATGGTCATCATCCAACAGAAATCATAGCAACAGCTAATTCTTTAAGCAACAAAAAATATAATGAATCTTGGGTTGTTTTCCAACCACACACTTACAGCAGAACTAAAAACCTATTAGATGATTTTGCAAATGCACTTACTAATTTTGACCATATCATTGTTTTAGATATATATGCCGCAAGAGAAATAAATACATTTAACATTAGTTCTCAAGATTTAGTTAATAAAATTAACACTTTAGGAAAGCATGCAACTTATATTCCAGATTTTGAAAACTGTGTTTCTTACTTAAAACAAAATGTAAAAGAAAACGATATTATATTAACATTAGGTGCCGGAACTGTTACAGAAATTGGCCCAATGCTTCTAAAAAAGTAAAGCAAAGCTTTACTTTTTTATTTCATACTGCATGTCCGTATATGAGTTTCTTAATTTATCTAGTCTTTATAAATACTTTTTAATAACTATTATTCTTATTTCGTACTATACATCTGTTTAATCATAATATCACCAAAAACTGCAAATCCTTCCAATGGTTCATTAACTATAACATGGGTAACAGCCCCAACCAGTTTACCATCTTGAATAATAGGTGACCCACTCATTCCTTGAATAATTCCTCCTGTTTTATCAATTAACCTTTTATCTGTAATTTTAATTCTCATACTTTTATTGTCATAATTATTATCTTTGTAAATTTTTTTTATTTCAATCTCATATTTATCAACTTTTCCATTTTCCAAACTACATAAAATTTCTGCTTTCCCTGTTTTTATCTCATCTCTTAAAGCAACTTCCATTTCCTTTGATTTATCAATATTTAAAGATGATATATCTTCAACTTGTCCATAAATTCCAAAACCTGTATTCTGATTTATCTTCCCTATTTCTTTTTGTTTTTCTAAAGTTCCCTGTATACGACCTGGATTGCCCTTTTCACCTTTTTCTATTTTTAAAATATTTGTTGTTACAAACTCCCCAGAAGCTATATTTATTAATTTTTCTGTATCTATATCTAAAATTCCATGTCCTAAAGCCGCAAATTGATTTGTGGACTGATTATAAAACGTAACTGTCCCAACCCCTGCAGCACTATCTCGTACCCACAATCCTATTTTATAATCTTCCTTGCCTGTTTTTACTGGCTTAATACTACACTCTAAAGTATTTTCATCATGTACATATTTAACTTTTATATCCTTACCTTTTGACTTATTTACTTCTTTTATTAATTCATCTGTAGAATTTATTTGTGTTTGATTAATTGATATTATTGTGTCTCCTTCCTTTATCCCTGATTCCTTATATGGTTTATAAATTTTCTTATCTTCCCCTTCTATTTCTGACATTCCAACAACCAAAACACCATTTGTATAAAGCTTAACTCCAGCTACACTACCTACAGGAATAACTTTAGTCCTTGGCAATATATCCACATTTACATTTTTTAATGCTATATTATTTAATAAACTAACATTTAATTTAACATTCGTACCTTTGTCAGATAGCTTATTTTTTGAATTTGATGATACCTCTAATGCATTTTTATTATCTATTTTTATTCCTATCGGTAAATTTATAGAAATATCTTCTCCTTCAAATATTACTAATTTATTGGGTATATTACTTACCACTATTACATACACATATATCATCAATAAAAAAAATACTAATAATAGCTTTGGAATTGCCCTTTTCACTCTTATCACATTCCTTCCTTAATAAAAACATAATGATATTAATTTCATTTATCTTTTTATTTAATTTTAGCTAGAGAAAATCTTTCATTTTCTCTAGCTATTGCTATTATTAGTATTTACTTTTTTTGTTTTTTTATTCTAATATCTGTATTGTTAATATGGATAAAGATATATTTCTGTTGATTCACAAAGAACAACATCTGTATAAGGAATACTACTTGTATACCTATAGCCTAACATACTATCCTGAAGGGACACAAGCTGTTTATTATTAGTACCACTAGAAGCAGGTGAAGCAAAAGTAGTATTAATACTATACATTTGTCCATAACCTCTACTATCAAGAGCTCTACTATTATTTGAAATTCTATATCCTGGCTGAGAGCTATCATTATTAAATGATAATCCTAATCTTGCAACACCAGAAATATGTGATACTTGGTTATATGAATCCACAAACATTTCTATACTTGGAGCCATATAAACTTCTTCTGCTATTGATGGCTTTGATGAATAATAGAAATTAGGATCACTTAAATATGCTGCTATAGTTTCATTGAAATTAAGATTATCTACTGAAACATTTCTATTTTGTTTCCAAAGCAGATTAAATTTTTTATATGTTTTTAAATTATCTTTTCTTTTTATTTCCCACTTTAAGTTACTTAATTCGCTTTCCATAATACCACTACTATATCCAGAATTAAAAACAGTATGGTTATTAACTTGTGCTGATTTTAAATAAATTCTATATTCTCCCTTACCATATTTATTATCCTTATCAACGTAAAACACCTGGTATTCTTTTGATTCTCTTTGATTATAATATTTTCTTCCATAGTATTTTTCTGGATTCTCTGCAATCTGTTGAGCAGTCACCTTAACTATTAATCCATTAACATCTACATTTGTTTTTGCAATATTTCCTGCATTATCCATAACATTAAACACAAAATTTCTATTATCCTTAACATGAAATGCATACATACCATTTTTCATAAATGAATCTGCAACATCAGAATCACATGTAACTGATTTAATACCAGAAGCTTCATCTTGAGCTAATACTATGATTTCCGCCATATCAAATGCTATTTGATTTCTACTATATATTCTAGCTGTTGGTACTACTTTATCAATATTAGTAACAGATAAGCTAACAACTCTTGAAGCATCAGAACCTTGACCTGTACTATCCACACTTCTTGCATAAATTGTTTTATTAGTATCAATAATTAATGGACCTGTATAATTTTGCCAATTACTATTATCATAGCTATATTGATTTGATACTCCAGTTCCTGTAGGATATGTTATAGTAGCAGTTACATTTTGGTTTGTCCAGTTAGTATTATCAACTCTAATTTCTGGTTTTGAAATATTAGCAGTTCTAGTTTTTGTAGTTTGAGAAATCGTATAACCATTACCTAGTATATCCTTCACTTGAGTTCTAATATCATAATCAGTATTCAATTCCAGACCTGTAAAAGTATGTCTATTATTACTATCAATTATCCATGTTCCCCAATTTGAATCAGAACTTTTCTTTATTTGATATTGCCTTGTATCAGCACTTATTCCACTATGAGCATCAGTTTGCATTGTACCAACAGTTACAGAATTTGTAGTTGTAGCTGTTACTAAAGGTGCAATATTTGTAGGAGCTGTATTATCTAAATAGAATTTATCTGATTTCGCAAAAGTTAAATTTCCTTTTTTATCTTTTACCATAACCCATAAATACCAGTTATTACCTGTACCATCTGATTTTGCTATTGATTGCCCAGAAGTAAATTGCGAAGTAAATGAATTTTCTGCCGGTGTATTAGTATTATTTTGTATCCAACGATATTTTAAAACATTTTGCTCTCCACTTCCACCAGTTACTGTTACAATTGTACTTTGAGATTTAGCATAAGTTGTATTAGTATTTGGTGAAAAGGTAACTGTTACTGGAGTTACTGGATTTTCTACCTCCTGATTTGAACCACTAGAAGATGTTGTAGAAATTGAATTAGCATTCTCTATTCTGTACATTGAATATCGTTCCCTACCTAGTGCAGTATAATAAATCCCTTTAAGTTTTGCGTTATTTGCCAACAATTCTTTTAAACTTTTATTTGAGCCTTGTTGTCTTATTATAGATTGATAACAACCTAAACTAGATCTAGGATTATAATACCCAGTAACCTGAGAATTAACTCCATTAGCATTTTGAGATATTTCTGCTGACCTTCTTTCAAAATCTATATTAAAATATCCTGTACCACTAGTTATTCCTGCTAAATCATCATCTAAAGCTTTATGATAAGTATCACCATTTTCTATATATATTGAATCTTCTGCTACAAACTCTTTATTTTTGTTATTTGTAACAATAGAATAACCATTATATACTTTTCCACCAATGTTTAGCCCTTGCAAAAAGCTTATCATTCCTATGTTTTCAGTAAGTTTATCCCAATCTGCATCTGATAATCTTGGCATTTGGAAAGTATTTGTAGTTCCTGAATAACTATTAAAATCCGCAATAGCCATAGATAGATTTCTTATAACTGAACGCTTTATTACCTGCATTTTATGTGCATTAAAATCAGAATTTGAATCTTCTATTTGAACATGATTCTCGTCATTTGAAATTTCTTTAAATATAGAATAATCATAAAAAGCCGTATCATTTTTTACACTGTTTGCATTACTAGCATTTTGCGTTGATATTGGGTTTTCATTTTCATCAACTGCATCACTTGCTTTTAAGTCACTTAAAACTGAATGTGTAACTTTCTGTGTAAATTCATATGCCTCTTTATAATAATTTACAGCATTATTATTATTTGTAACAAAATCTGCTGTTCTTCCTGATTGTTTTTCAGCTTTTCCATTAGTAACTGTATAAACCACATTATCTTTTAAATAATATTTAACTCCATTTACCTTTTTATATGGTAAATTTAAGACATCTCCATTTATAACCACATTTTCTTTTAAATTTTGTTCTGGTTCTATTGTAACACCTCTATATTTTACCTCACCACTAGGCTCTACATTAGCACCTGATAATAAATAACCAGCTTCATCCCAATAAGTTCCATTTACAGTACCCTTTATTGTTATATAACTATCTAATGAATATGTAATAACAACATCTGTATTACCACCCTTTTTATATCTGCAACTATAATAAACATAAGGTTTCATATCATAAACATAGCCACTTTCTGCTTTTCCATCCTTCAATTTATCTTTTGTTGCTTGATCTAAAGTATTATTAAACGGAGAATAAATATAATAACCATCATATAAAGTAAAAACAAGTGCTGGAACATGTGTCTGCAAAATCTCTTTACTATATCCATTCATACTAAAGTTTGTTTGAACCGAATTAAAAAATGAATTTACAGCTGCCTGTAAGTCACGCATCTTTGAATTTGATTGATTAGATGTATCACTATTCAAAGTGTTAATTTGGAAAGCCTTAACAGCATCATAAGTAGCATTATACAATCGTGTATCATATGATAGCTGTGTCTTTAAAGTTGTTACTCTACTTTGCATATAATATGATAAAACCAGTGATATTGGTAATATTATAATAATAAAAATAATTGCTAAATTTTGTATCTTCATACGCTTTTTCCTTTACATATATTAATAGCTTGCAATCTATTAACAATCACAAGCTATCGAAAAAATATTCTATTGTTTCCCAGTTGCTGTTACAATTCCACCATGATCGGCAGCAATTGTGTATGTGTCATTTCCTATAACTGTATAGAAGAAATTCTTAAATTGTTGTGATATTGTTTGTGATGTATTTTTAACTTTAACTGCAACAATATCTCCTTCTTTCAACAAATAAGATTGATTTGCATCTATTTTTTCCATAACTTGAGAATTAAAAACTTCAAAATAATAATTTTCTCCTAACTTATCTCTTTGTACTTGAACACTTTTTTTACCAGGATTTTCATCTAACACCTTAATTTCAATTTCTACATCATACAAGTTACCTGTAGAATTAATAGCTTGAATAAATCTATCATATCTTTCTGGTGTAATTTTACCTGTTGTTCGTATCTCATCAACAAATTCTGTTGTTTCAGTTTGAACAGTTAACTGTGATACATCATCTGTTCTGTCTGCCATAGTCATAACTGGAAATACAAACATTAATACTGCAGCAATACCTATTGCAACTATAGTACCTAAAGAATCTCCCATTTTAAACTCCTCCTTTTACTTATTCTCCTTTATTTTTATCTTGTATTACATATGTTATAATTCTTTTTTTCGTTTTGTTTACTTCTGGTTCTTCCTCTGTAGTACCGGTTATTATTATCTCCTGATGCTCCATTATCATTAGCATTTTTTTCATCGTCTTGATAATAGCGTCCACTTTTTTCTACTATTACTTTACCACTATCCTTTGTTAATATCGCTTTTAATCTATCATACAAAGAGCTACCTGGCAAAATTATTTTATCACTATATGTATTAAATGTCGGTTCCGATTTGCCTTGTCCATAAACAACTGCATTTAAAAAAGATTTTTCTTTTTCTGTTCCTGAACCTCTTATGTTGTTATCAAATTCACCATCTAATGAATATCTTTTCTCCCCCGTCTTTTTTACAGTATAAATCGGATCACTACCTAATCCTTCAAATATAATCTTATAGTTTTCTACATATACTCTTGAAATTGTCGGTAATATTGTTTCTAATCCTACTGTTCTTTCATTATCTTTTGAAGATTGTGAATAATAATAATTTCCATCTACATACTCTGTTTCTCTATCTTTATATTCTAAGATAGTATCTACAGATTGTCTTACGTCACTAAAAGAGGCGATACTTACTGAAATTGCTATTATAAATAATAATACTGCTCCTGCCATTTTTAATGCTTCCGCTGCATTTTCCATAATATATCACCTCTCAATTTTCTAACCTGCAACATTTATTTGTGTAATTCTATTACCCGTATTATTTGTTCCATATTGCATTGTTATTGTATAAGTTTGTTTAGTATTTATACTGCTTGTATCATTCGTAATATCATTATTACCATGAAGAACCTTAACTGTATGTCCATCTGAAGCATTTGCATTATTAGCCATTACATCTTGTATCATAGATTTTACCATTGTACCTTTTTGTTTTCCCTCATATTTTAAAAATTTATTATTAAATGCTGTAAGTTCAGCCTCTGTCATTCCACTATTAGTTACTGTATCTTGAGCTTGGTTAAAAATCATTATTCCTAATGAAATTAATAATATTGATAATAATATAGCACCTGCTATAATTAAAGCCTTTGAAGCATTCTCCATCCTAAAATTCCTCCTTATTTAATATGTTACATCTATTCCGGTAATTCTGTTACTTGTATAAATCATTTTTACAGTATAAGTATGTTTAGTATCTATATCAGATGTTGAATTAAGTGTTTGATCACTTTTACCTTGCTGCTTTAATGTTACAGTAATTGTATGACCATCAGAAGCATTGTCATTACTAGATTTTACATCTTGTATCATAGATTTTACCATTGAACCTTTTTGTTTTCCCTCATATTTCAAAAATTTATTATTGAATGATGTAAGCTCAGCTTCTGTCATTCCACTATTTGTTACAGTATCTTGAGCTTGGTTAAAAATCATTATTCCTAATGAAATTAATAATATTGATAATAAAATTGCACCTGCAATTATTAGAGCTTTAGAAGCATTCTCCATAATAAATCACCTCCTTAGTATATTTCCATTTATCTTTTGCCTACTATTTTCATAGTAATATTAAAAACTAAATCGATATTTGTTCAAATATCATAGATTTTACCAAATTAGTATTTTTATGATATTCAACATTAGTACATTTAAACGTTATTCTATTGTAATATTCAATAAAATTTTCAATTCCACTTGCTGCAATTTTTTCCATTGAATAAACATTATCATTATCAATCATTTTGATACTAATTTTTATAGAGTTAGAATCATTCTCTATAAATTCTCCATTATTATCTTTTTTTACCCCATTTTTTGTATTAGAATCAATAGCCTTGTTAATTGCTGTAGCAACATCAGGTCCATAAACATTTTTTTGATAATAATTTTGAAATACTGAATTTTGTTTTTTTACTGTATTATAATTAGCTTGAAAATTTAAATATATATAACAAAAACTGCTAATTATTATTAATACTACTATTAAAAATATAAAAAACTTTTTCATAACTCTCCTTGTAATTATAACATTTTACAACTTTTTTTGCAACAGTTTAAATCGTATTTTTTGCATTTATTTATATTCTTTAGATTACATATATACTCTTATTAAAAATCCAACTTAATATATAAATTAATTTGTTATTCTTATTGTCTTAATTTTTCCATTGTCATCATAACCAGGCGTCATAAATTTATATTTAGGAAGTTCTGTATTGCCTGTTCTTATAGAATTTACTTGACCCAATATCATGCTATCCCAGTAATTATCTTGCTCATCCATAACATTTGTTCCATTGAAAGTAACAACAATTTTTTCGCTTTCGTCTAAAGTTTCATTATCTTTTTTGGCAGTGTTAACAATTGTACGAACATCATAAATAGTCAAATCTGTAGAATCTAGATATTTTGTATATTTTGAATTAAATTGAACTAATTGTTGCTCAGCCTTTTTACTATGTATATCATTATAAGTTTGACGATAATTATAAAAAACAAATACTCCCAAACTTATTATCATCATAGCAATTAAAACTTCAGCAGCCATTATCAATGCTCTTGATGCATTTTCCAATTATTAATCACATCCCTTCCAAAAACATAAACACGTTTTCAAAATTTTAAGGTTTAAAAGCAAACTCCATACTAGAAATTTGACCATTTACATAAGTAGGTTCACCAACAATTGTAAAACTAGCAGTCTTAAATTCTGCATATTCTCTATGTTGTACAATATCATTAAGAAGTTGTTGATAATTAGAACTATTAATTCCTAAATCTTTGCCTGTAACTTCCTCAACTGATTTTCCATTTTTTCTTTCATCTTCTGTTTTTGCTGTATAGTAAGTCTTTAAAGCTTCATAATTAGAAGACATTTTATCTAAAAGTTTTAAAGAATATTTATCTTCTAAAGTTTTTTGATAATTAATAACATTACAAAGCTCATTATTACTATTTTTTATCGTATATGGATCATTCTTAAATAATTTTAAATTATCATCTAAACTGTCTTGATATCTTGTTTTAAAACTTTGACCCAAAGTAACCTTTACTGTAATTTTTTGAGTATAATCTATTTCACCTGCACCTGAATTTTTTTGGTTAAAATTTATAACTTTATTTACAACAGAAATTATATCTACACCCTTCAAATCTTTTCTTGCATATTGCGCAAATTGTTCATTAAAAGTCGAAAGTTGAGAATCTTTTATAGCATCTTCATTTGTTTTTTGATAATCAGATACTTGATTAATAAAAAACATAAACACTGAAACAATTAATATAACAATCAAAACACCAGCTGCCATTAATAAAGCCTTTGACGCATTCTCCATTTACATCACATTCCTTTCTAAAAAGTACCTTATTTTTATAAAGGAAAAGAATTAAACTCTTTTCCTTTATTTAATAGTAGAACTTGATGCAGAAGCCATTGAAGTAGACATACTTGTAAGACCAATAAATACAAGAGGTATAATTAAATATGCTACAAATAATGACACCATAGGTGCAAAACCAATTACTTTACCAATCATTCCTTTTCTACTAATTAATCTTTCATTTGATGCCTTTCTCTTCTCTCTGTAATATTCTCTTTCTGAATCTAATTCATCAAAAGCATCTTTAATTGGAATTTTTTCAACAGCAGCTTGTAAGCTTTCCACAATAGTAATTAAAGGCTCATATGTAATATCATTTTTTAAATCCTCTAAAGCTTCCCATGGACCAGATTCATAGTTATTAACACACTTAGATATTGGCTCATAGAAAATATTTGAATATCTTTCTAGCCATTCCAAAATAATTTCAACATTAACCCTTTCAATACGCATTAACATTAGAATAATAGTTTGGAATTGCATAACTTCATCTTCCATTTCCAATTGTCTCATCCTCATTTGGAAATACAACAACCAAATAGGTGCCATATATCCAATAATGCCAAATACAAAAGCTAGCAAAAACTCAAACCATTGCATATATTCACTATTAATAGTTTGCAATTTATCATAAATTCTATCAACTGCATTTTCTATTTGTACATCAGTTGAATCTGTATAATATTTTGATTTTCTAATTTCCTTCTCTATGTCCTTTTTAGAAGTTTTTAAATTTCCTTTAAATTTCTTCAAAAATGTATTATCTTGCTCAGTTAATTCCATAGCTTTTTCTCTTTGTGTAGCTGTCATTCCAGTTACTAAATCATAATCTGTTGTTGGCTCTGTATAAACTAAATTAACTGATACTTTATGTAAATACATAAACATAAATAATGATATCATAAATACTGCTATAGATAAAGTAATTCTATTTACATATACCCATTCCATCTTTAAACGAGATGCAGAATCCTTCAAAAGTTTTTGCAATTTTCTATAATCTTTTGTACCATCTTTTGGCATAAATAAATTTACAATTTTTTTACCAATAGGATTCTTATATATCTTTGCTTGCCAAGGATTTGATAAACCTTGATTTTTTTGATTAGTAGAACCATTATCCTTTAATTTTCTAACTAATATATAAGAAATAAATGTTACTAATAATATAAGAAATTGTACTATTGTTCCTGGTTTTCCATTATACCAGCTTTCAACAAAAGAGAAATTAGATATAGCCCAAGATTTTAATGGTTCTAGCATTAAAACTGGAACAATTGCTATAACTGACAAACTCTGAAATACATAGTTTAATTTTTCTCTTTTTAATATTTCCAATTGCATTTCTTGAGTGATATTATCAACATTTTTTAAATACAAAGATGCCCCATCTATTTTTCTATCACCAAATTCTTTAGTTAAATATGAAACTCCAGCAAATTCTTTTAAATAACTATTAGGAGCAATATCATAATATTTTTCCAATTCTGTTTCTGGATCATCTGATATTAATATTTCATATATTTTTTCACCTTGTCTTGAAACATCCATCTCATCATCTTGAGAAACTTGATAAATTGCTTCTTCAACCATATTAAATTCATGATAAGCATGTCTTATTTCAGAAAAGAATGTTATTTGTTGTTTTAATAATTTATCATCTAATTTATCTACAGAACCATCTATTAATATATCTACCATAAATAATTCAAACATCAATAAGATGAACATTAATAAATAGTTATTATGTGTAATAGCTATTGTTACTACAATAACTGGAAGTAAAATAGCAAGTGCCTTTGTCATAATCTTAGAAGCATCACGTCTTGTGTTATACTCATCATCTATATTAATGATTTCCAATCTTCTTCTAAGTTTTAGCATATAACGTTTCAAAAATGGAACCTTCATATATGTAATATATAGTTTTTGATACAAAATTTCAGCTGAAAATTTTTCTGCTCTTGTACCTTGACGTAATTTTTGTAATTTTACATATTCAGATTTCTGCATTTTTTTACGCATAAAAAGATATAAAAATGTAACCAATACAAGAATTCCTACTGTAACTCCCATAATGATAAAAAGTATTTGATTTGACACCTATTTCACCTCCTGCTATGATATAGTTTTTCTTACCTTTTTAGCTTTTTTCCAATGTTTTTCTATAAATTTGTCAAATTCTTCTCTATCATTGTCATCCATATTATTTCTCATTTCAACAATATTTTCATCTGTAATTGGATTTGTAATTACATACTCTCCATCTACATATTCTAATATATTACGATATACATACAATTCTTTATCTGTAGTTTTTGTAAAAAATTGTGTAGCATTATCAAAGAATTTATCAAATTTACCTTCTAATGTTGTTTCTTTTCTATGATCATAAGTATATTCATTTTTACTTTCAATTGGAATACATTCTGTAATTCTTTCTACATATCTTTTTCCTTTAAAATCTTTCTTTAAATGAATATCAAAATTTAATACTTGTACAACTTGTTCTTCAGCTGTTTTTTCATTTTTAAATACACCTGTTCTAAGCATTGAGTTACGCAATGCAGTTACTAAGTTAGGAAAAGTTTTAGCATGGTGTGTAAATAATGTAAACTTAGAAGCAACCTGTGCAGCTTGAATCATCCAAGAAGCTACGGGGTCAGTTGCAACCTCACCAATTATATTAACAGAACCATCAGTTTTCTTTTGAACGTCCAAACCTTCTTGTCCAGAAATTGTATCTGTTTCACGGAAAGTTAAAATATTTCTTGTAGGATATATTTTTCTTAAGTGCAACTCAAATGCAGTTTCTTGAACACGAATATTCATTGTTTCATAAATATTTTCTATCATTCCCATAAGCATTGTTGTTTTACCACAACCTTGCTCACCTGTTATTGAAATAATTCTAGCACCTTTTACTAAATATTTTAATAATGCTATAGAATCATCACAACCTGGTTCTCCTTTAAACCATTGTTCCAATGTTGAACGTTTAACATCGAATTTTCTTACGAAAAATGCCCATGTTTCAGAAAAGCTTGGTCTAACAACAACAACACGAGAACCATCTTTCATTTCATTAATTTTATAACCATTTGTATCTGACAATTGTCCTGGGTTATTATATTTATAAATATTTTGACATACTCTTTTTAATTCTGCTTCTGTTCCAAAACTTAAAAATGCTAATCGTATAGATTTACCTTGGAAAAATATCCAAATACTATCACAAGCTCTTGGTACTTTATGTTCTGAAACTTGAGTTAAATAATCACCACTTGAAGTTTGTGCTACTTGACTTAAAAAGCTTTCTGGTAAACCTGATACACCACCAGATATACCATCTATATTCATATCACGTACTTCATCTATTGAACTATATCCTTTATAATGTTGATATATTCTTTGAACAACTATAGCCAACTTATCTTGAAATTTTAAAGGTATATTTTCTTTTTCATATATATCTTCTATTTCTTGTGAAGTAATAACATATGAAGGCTTTGCTTCGCCATCTAAATATTTTAGTTCTGCTAAATTATATTTTTTAATTAATTCTGTTAAGGCTTCATATCCAAAATCTTTCTTATATGCATAAATTAAAATATCAAATTTATCTTGTGGAGTTAATAAAGAAGGTACATCAAAAGGAATTGCTTTAGATATATTTGTTTCATCCACTCCATATTCTTTAGCAAGTAAATCATAAATTAATTCTTTTACATATTTCTTATCATTAACATCACCATATGTACAACCTTTTAAAGCCTTTTTTAACTCATACTTTTTATTTTTTCTTCTCTTTAATTCTTCTTCAGAAAGACCTATATCATAAAGATTAACTTTTGTAATTTCATCTAATCTTTTCTTTACAAACTCTTTCATCATATCCAAAGTATAAGTTTTATCATCAACAACAACAGTAGTTTCTATTTCTTGTTCTTTTTGCTTTTTTATATAATAATAAATTGCCATTCCAGCGATAATAATAACTACTACAGATAGTAAAACATTAGTAATTGTCATTGTCCTTTTCTCCCTTCTTTTTCATATCTAATTCATAAGTCTATATACAATGTTCTCAGTTGCCCTTTTTACTTCATTAACAAAAAATGTATTTTCATCTTCTTTATTTGAATTATTATATTTTATAAACTGTAAAAATAAATCTGCAACCATTCCTTCTTCTGCTGCCTCAAAAAACAATGTATTATAAGGTACTGTTAAAACCTGATTTTTTTCTTTTAAATATCTTGTTATATTTTTATAATTATATTTTGAATCCTTATCATATCTTCCAAATAATAATAATGTCTTCGAAGATTGAATTAAAGGATCATTTTTTTCTTCTTTTTGTTTTCTAAATTTTTCTACATCTGATAAAGCTTGACTTAAATTTAAAACTATAACATCAGATATCTCAAAAATTCGTTGTCTAACATTTTCTGGAATCGAATAATCTAAATCAATCAAAATTCTATCATAATATTGATTAGCCACAGATATAACATCTATATAACTATTTATTACATCTTCTGCTTGACTATCTGTTCCAAAAAGGACTTCCAGTCTATCTTTAAAAACTACTTTTGTATAATCTGTTATAATTTCTGGAGTCATTTTATTACTTCTGATTATTCTTTCTAGACCTTTCATACCAGTCTCAGAATCTAAATTTTTAGTATTTGGTCCAAAAATACCAAAATTAATTTTTTTCTGTTTTTGTTCTCTCCAAAAACATCTTTGTATATTTTCTTGGTTTCTATCTGTGGAAATAATCAATGTCCTTACATTATGTTCTATTGCCATATAAGTTCCAATTGCAACTACAGACATTGTTTTTCCAGTTTGCTTTTTTTGACCATTCCAAAATGTAATAACTGACATTCTTATGCTCCTTTTTCTATCATTTTTACAATTCTTCTGATTGTTGAATCTGTAGATTCTCCTAATATTTCTTGTGTTATAAATATAAGTGCATCTTTATATTGTACAGTGAAATTAGAAAACTTTATTTTTTGTATTCTTTGATTATTCATACAAGCTGCTAAATTTTCAAGTTCTATTGGTACAATTATTTCTATACTATTCCAGTCAATTCTATAATTTGCTGATAAGAAATTCAAATATTCATTTCCCTCACTTATTTTATCTATTCCAAATAAAATTTTTGTAAGATTAACTGTTTCATTTAAAGAATTTAAAATTTCTAATCCTTTTTTTAAAGAATATAAATCAAATCCTGTAACAAAGAAATTTCTCTTAGCTTTTAATATTTCAAATTTTCCTAATGTTTCTACAAAATCTACATTAACTAAAACTATATCATATTGTAATTCTTCTTCTCCTAAATATTGTTTAATTTGCTCTAAATTATTAAATCCAACTGCCACATCAAACTCTTCAAAATTTGTTATATAAGAAGCTGTAGGATTTATAGCTGGAACAACATATTTAGTTCTTTGTTCAATTGTAGTATCTATTATTAGTACTCTTTTTTTCATTGTAGTTAATATCTTAGCTACATTTATTAACAAATCTGTTTTATCATACACACCTATAAATCCTATAATATCCATTTTGGTTATCAATCCTTTCTTAAAGCTAGGAATCTAGTTAGATTTTTTCATTTGCATTAGTTTGTTGAAGAAGTTGTACTACTAGTACTACTACTACTTGTTGAAGATGAAGATGATCCTAATGAATCTAAATATTTCTTTCTTTCTTCTTGAGTTTTTGTAATACTCTCTTGTACAGTTGTTTCCAAACTTGTTTCAGTTTTATCTGCATTATTTTGAATAGTAGAATTTATTGCTTCTCTAGCTGAAGTTCCACCATTACTGTATCTACTTGCTAATTCATTTTTAGCTTCTGTAACAACATTTGGATTATCTGCTATTTGTTTTAACACATCTGCATTTACAACATATGTAGGTGTTGCTGCCACTTGAATTCCTGGTTCTGTATATGTTGTTGCATACAATTTTGAACCTGGCATTCTAGCAGATTCTACAATTGCACTACTCATTGATAAAATTTCATCTTCAGATAAATTTAACCAAATTGTAGAATCAGAATCTACACCATCTATAGTAGGAATTTCAACACTTTTTTTAGATACAACTATATAATCTTGACCATTTGGCATACTAAGTCTTATATCTACATATTCTCCTGTTTCTAATTGTGTTGGTAAAAC
Organism: uncultured Clostridia bacterium; assembly: GCA_934169775.1. GTDB lineage: Bacteria > Bacillota > Clostridia > TANB77 > CAG-508 > CAG-269. Next base: position 7,072 of record CAKPOI010000017.1, on the reverse strand, counting down.
TATAATATTATATTCTTGTTTTCTTACATCATCAGATGTTGTATTATTTCCACTAGAAATAGTATCTCTTGTAAGTACCGCATTTTTCTTTAATGATACTTTTGCTATAACTGGAACTGTATTTAATTGAACATATTCTTTATTCCCATTATTTTCTATATAATAACTACCAGAATCATCTTTTTTTAATTCATATTCCTTGCTATTTTTTGTAAGATATAAAACATTTTGTCCATTTTCCATTCTGCTTGAAACTGGATTATTATTTTTATCTTGTAAAGAATAATTTGATAAAGTTTTTTCATCACCTATTGCATTTTCTGGTATAAGTGTTTTATCAATTTGTTTGATTGTTAGCATATCACTTGTTATAATTTGACCTGCTTTAACATCCTCATTTAAAACTGCTATTTTAACTTTAACTACAGCCTTTTCTTTATCTTGATAATTTTTTAATTGAATAAATAAAAATGCTATAATTAACCCACATATTATTAACATTAATAACATTCCTAATAAAAATGAATTTCTTGCTTTTCTTTGCATTGGATTAGTTGCCATTACAAATTCCTCCTTTATTTTTATATAATTTACAAATTCCTCTAATATATTGTAACTCATTAGTAGTTCAAAATCAATATTTTTATATTTTGTTATAAAAACTTCATATAGTTGTAATATTTTTGTAACATTTGTTATATACAACTCATTTTTAGCTTAAGAAAATTTCATCTAGCACTTTACCTACACCATCATCTATATTCGAATCTGTTATTTTATCAGAAATTTCTTTTATAACAGGCGTACTTTGTCCCATACAAATACCAAGTCCAGCATTTTCAATCATTTGTTTATCATTTATATTATCTCCTATTCCAATTACTTCTTCTGGACTTATTTCTAAAATTGGTAATAAATATTTAATTGCCTGCCATTTATTTACTTGCGTAGAAGAAATTTCAGTATAAAAATATTCTATAGTTATATCTTCTGTTCCATGTTTAAAAACTTTTCTTGACATATGAGAAACATCCATTACATCTATATTTTCTATAGCTCTTAGCCTTCTTATTATTGAACGAAATATTGTCTGATTTTCATCGCAAACCGTTATTTTTAAGCATTTTAAATTTTCTTCTTTTTTTACATATTCTAAAATATTATCTACCTTTATTATTGTAGTTATTTTATTTGCATCTTTTTTTAAATTTTCCTTATAATAATAAAGTACATTATATTTTAAATCTTGTGTTATAATACTTTCTTCAGTATAAATATTATAAGAAATATTATTTTCTTCACATACTTTTGCTATTTCAAGTACTTTTGATCTTGGAATATATTTTTCATATATAATTTTGTCATTTTTGATATCATATATAATAGCTCCATTTCCTGCTATAAAATATTTTGTCGAATTTATTTCTTCTGCAATCGTTTTTATAGAATCTATTGGTCTTCCAGAAGCTATCATTATTTCTACACCTTTATCTTGTACTTTATTTATAACTTGTTTTGTATATTCTGTTACATCTCCATAGCTGTTTAATAATGTTCCGTCCAAATCAACAGTAACCAACTTATACATTTTTTATCACTTCCTCTCAAATTTATGTTTTTATTTTTATTTTAATTTATTTTTACATCTGCTGATTATATATTTACATTTTTTTAGTGTCAAGATTTTTTGAAAAAATTTCCTGTTTATTTTTCTCAAAATTGCAAAAGATAGTATTAGAAAAAGCAAATGTTTTTTTCTAGAAAGATTTATATTTGCAGGAGGTGAAAATAAGATGGCAAATAACAGTAATAAAAAATTAGTTCCAGAAGCTATGACTGCTTTAGATAAATTCAAATATGAAGTTGCTTCAGAAGTAGGAGTTAATCTTAAAGATGGATACAATGGTGACATTTCAGCTAGAGACGCTGGTAGAATAGGTGGTAACATGGTTAAAAAAATGATACAACAAGTAGAAAGCCAAATGAAATAGTTTTAGCTATTGATTACTAAATTTTGAAAAAGACAGGAAGCCATAATTTTGCTTTTGTATTACATAAAGGCAGGATTTGATTTCCTGCCTTTTTCTGTATAATCTACAATTTTATTTTTTCACAACAAATAAAGATCTAATAATATAGATCTTTATTATTTCTTTATATTTTATTTTTAAGCCTCTGGTTCTATTAAACCATAATTTTTTCCATCTTTTAATTTATGTATAACATTTACCTTACCTGTATCAACATTAATAAATGTAATAAAAGTATGTGTTGGCATTTCTTGTAATTTTAAAACTGCATCTTCTGGTGAAATAGGTTTTATCTCATAATAAGAAGTTTTTATAATTTCGTTTGAAATTTCTGCAACATGATCTGTTTCAACTTCCATGTTTCTAATAGTTCCTTCTCTCATCATTTTTTCTTTCTTTGTTTTAAATTTTCTAATTTGGCCTTCTAGAATATCAATATCTTTGTCTATTGAAGCATATAAATCTTTGTCTTCTGTAACTGCTCTAAATTTTTCTCCATTTGCTATTACACAAACTTCTGCAATTTGAGCATTTTTTTCTGTTCTTAATGTTACATCTGCTTCTGCTTCATCAAAGTATTTGTCAATTCTATCTAATTTTTTCTCAACATAATCATTGATTGCTTCTGTTATCTTTAGTTCCTTCCCTGTTATTTTTATTTTCATAAAAATCGCTCCCTTCTCTTTTTGGCTGTTTTTTGATTTATAACTTCATTATATATGTTTTTTTTATTTTTTTCAACCATTTTTGAAAAATTTGTAATGTTTTCGGGGCCGGAGTCAAAAAACATCAAAAAGCATTGCATCAAAATAATTCCTCTAACTTATATTCTTTTTCAAGTTTTTGATCAAAATAAATTTTAGAAATCAACTTAAATTCCTGCAAAGCCTCATCTTTAAGATCAAAAGAAAACAATTTCTTAGGTGGTGCTGTTGCAACATATTTTATAGCACTTTGTGTACTTTTTGACATTTGAATAGCAGACTTATCCTGTCTACCACAATTAACACATTTAAAGCCATTATCTTTAATACTAAAGTAATTTAAATCTTCTTTAGATTTGCAATTAACACATGCAACTATTCTTGGCGGAAATCCAAGTATACAAAGCAACCTTAATTTAAAAACAGAAACTATTAAATCTAAATTTTTATCAGTTTCAGCTATAGTATATAATGTATTTAAAAGCAGCTGTAAAATATTATAACAATTTTCATTTTCTTCTGTAACATCCATTATTATTTTATCTATATGAATTGCATATTTTAATTTATCCAGATCAGTTCTAATTTTATAAAACATTTCTATTGTCTCACATGAATTTATATGATATGTACTTGTCCCTTTATACATCAAGTATTCACCAAAACAAAACATTTGTGTACCAGCTAGGAGACTACTATTAGGTTTTCTTGCACCTTTAGCACTACATGATATTTTGCCAAAATTTGGTGTCAACATAGTAAGCATTTTATCATAGTCTCCCATATTACTTTCTGACAATATAATTCCATTTATTTTTGTTGTTGCCATGTTTCATTATTCTCCAATTTCATATTTGTTATTTCTTGTATTTTACCTATTTCATCTATTAATCCTAAATTTTCTTTTTGTGATATTTTTTCTAAATTTTCTATTTGTTTAAACTCTAAGAAACTATTTATATCACCTGTATTTTTAAAAGTATCCCATGCAATTTTCTTTATCATGTACTCATCTCCTTTTTATTTTATTAAAGTTTTACTTTAATTTTATCTTTTGCTTTTTTTCAATTTTTATTCTGCAATTTTATTTATTTTCATAAAATCTATTTTAATTTAAATTTGTCAACAATGCTAGGATTATCAATCCAATTTTCCTTTACCTTTACCCATGTTTTTAAGTTAACCTTTACTCCAAAATTTTCTTCCATATCTATTCGTGCAGCTCTTCCAATTCTTTTTAACATTTCGCCATTTTTCCCTATTATAATTCCTTTATGTGATTCACGTATACAATAAATATTAGCTTCTATGTCATACATATCTTCTCCATTTTTGTTAGTACGTTCTTGCATCTTTTGAACCTCTACATATACTCCATGTGGAACTTCATCTTGCAAAAATCGTAAAATCTTTTCCCTTATCACTTCTTCTGCAAGCTGACGTAAAGTTTGATCTGTATATTCTTCTATATCATAATATGCTGGACCTTCTTTTAAGTTCTTTTCTATTTCATCTAATATTACATCTTTATATTTTTCATTTAAAGCAGATATTGGAATTATTGATTCAAAATTATATTCTTTACTATACAAATCTATTAATTTTAATAGTTCCTCTTTTTTTACTAAGTCTATTTTATTTATAATTAAAATCGTTTTTTTGTTTGCTTCTTTTATTTTTTCTAAAATTCTAGTATCTCCTCTCCCTATCTCTTTACTATTTGCTTCAATTAAAAACAATATCAAATCTGCATCTTTTAAACTAGTAAAAGATGTTTCTACCATTGTTTCATTTAATTTATGTTTTGGCTTATGTATTCCTGGTGTATCTGTAAAAATAATTTGTGAATTTGGTCTATTTACAATTCCCTTTATTGCTGTTCTTGTAGTTTGAACTTTATTAGCAATAGCTGCAACCTTTTCTCCTACTAGTAAATTTATAAGTGTTGATTTTCCTACATTTGTTCTTCCTATTATTGTAACAAATCCTGATTTGAATTCTGCCATATCTATTCATTCCTTTCCAATTTGATTATTATTTTGCATTTCAAATATATTATACACCATTTTTGTGCTAAATTTGTAGAATTTAGAAATTTTTTTAATTTTATTTTAATTATTATAAAAAGTTCAGAAAAAACTTTTTTTACATTATAGGAAGTTCGGAGAAACTTCTTATAATATAAAAAATAGTTAATCAAGAAAATACATTCCCAATTAACTACATCTAAATTTATGCATAAGCTTGACGTTTTCTAAAGTTAAGTAAATTTGTAATTTGTTTTTCTGAATTATCTGCTTTTTGTGCCTTTCTAGCTCTTTCTTGTTCGATTTCACGTTTTTGTTTTTCTGCCATTGATTGACAAATAGCCTTTTGATATGCAAAATGTGTATCTTGAGCAATCTTATTCCAATTATATTCATTTCTTACTTTATTTTTAGCTTTTTTAGTAATATCTGCACATAATTTATGATCATATAACAATTCCAATATTGAATCAGCTATTGAATTAGAATTGCCACAATATGCTTTCATACCATTTACTCTATGATCAACAATTTCATTTAATCCTCCAATATCTGAAACAACAATTGGGTTTTCTGATAACATTGCTTCTAATGCTACTATTCCAAATGGTTCATATGTACTTGGAAAAACTGCTATATCTGCAGCCTTATACATTCTTTGTACATCTTTACCACTCATATATCCTGCAAAATAAACTTTTTCTGATATTCCCATATTATTAACTTGTTCTTTTAATTCATCAATCATTCCACCTTTGCCACAAATAACAAGTTTTGCATCATGATATCCATCTAAAATTTTAGGCATAGCTGCTATTAAATGTTGTATACCTTTCTCATAAACTAATCTTCCCATAAACAAAATTATTTTTTCATTATCCATAGCAAATTTTCTTCTAAAGTTATAATCTCTCTCTATTCCATTAAACAAATTCATATTTACACCATTTGGTATAACATTTATTTTTTCATATGGTAAACCAAATAATCTTTGCAATTCATTTTTCATATAATTACTATTAACTATAACTTCTGATGATTCATATGTTAACATCCATTCTGTATCATTTATATATCTTTGTGTTTCATCGTGAATTCCACTATTTCTTCCTGCTTCTGTTGCATGAATAGTAGAAACAATAGGTATATTATATGATGATTTAATTGTTTTTGCTGCATTTGCAACTAACCAATCATGAGCATGTATTACATCAAAATTACCTTCTTTTGCAATAATTTCATTTACTTTTGCCACCATTGCAAAATTTAATTGCATTATCCAATCTATAAAATTATTTGGATTAATCATATAATTATCTACTCTATAGACTTTTACTCCTTTATCATCCTCAAAATATGGTGTATCTCCATCACGATATGTAACTACTGTAACATCATGACCATCTTTCAAAAGAGTTCTTGATAAGTCATACACTACTCTTGAAATTCCTCCTACTACTCTTGGTGGATATTCCCATGTTAACATCAATATTTTCATTGATATACTTCCTTTCTTTTTACATCTTCTTTTGTTTTTTGACATTTTTTTCACTTTGTATATTGTATACAATTTTTATTTTTTTGTAAATGGTTTTTTTAAATTTTTTCAAAAAAAAATAAGAAACCATATAATCTGATTTCTTATTCTATGCTAGTATATTTAAAATTTATTTTTGGGCTTCTACTGGATAAACACTTACTTGTTTTTTATCTCTACCTTTTCTTTCAAATTTTACTACACCATCTACTAGAGCATATAATGTATCATCACTACCTTTTCCAACATTTGTTCCTGGATGTACATTTGTTCCTCTTTGTCTAATAAGGATATTTCCTGCTAGTACAAATTGTCCATCTGCTCTTTTTACTCCCAAACGTTTTGATTCACTCTCACGTCCGTTATGGCTACTACCTTGACCTTTCTTATGAGCCATGATTTCTCACTCCCTTCGGTTCTTTTTGTTTTATAAATTCTCTTATAAATTACAATATTCAAATTTAATTTTTATGATTTTATTTAACATAAATTTCATAAATTAAAATTCATAGTTTAGTATTTAATTCAAACTATGCTTCAGCTTTTGCAGCTTCTGCTTTTTTTGTTGCTGTTTTAATTGCTGTAATTTTTACTTTTGTATATGGTTGTCTATGTCCTTGTTTTCTTCTATAATTCTTTTTAGCTTTCATTTTGAAAACAATGATTTTTTTACCTTTACCATGAGAAACTACTTTTCCTTCAACTTTTACACTTTTAACATATGGAGCTCCTACTTGTACTTTTCCATCTTCAGATACTAGGATAACTTTATCA